>DASWWE010000059.1:0-16336 GCA_036406055.1 Flavipsychrobacter sp.
CTACATTGTAGCAGAATACCAGGACTACCTGGAAAAGAACTGGAATGAAGAGATGCGTAAAAAATATACTGTGAAAATAGACGAACCGGTTTTCAAATCGATGGTGAAATAAAATAGAATGTATTTATATAACGACTGAGGCCTCCATATGGGGGCTTCGTTGTTTTTAGTGTGTTCGTTTATCAGTATTGTTAATTACATTCGTACAATAAATAGTTGTAAATGAAAATTTCCTTTCACGGTGCTGCCAGAACGGTTACAGGTTCCAAACATATAGTGCATATAAAACCCGATAAGAAGATACTGTTGGATTGTGGTATGTTTCAGGGAATGGGTAAAGATACCCTGAGGCTGAATAGTGAATGGGGTTTTGAACCGGGCGAGATAGATTATGTTATCATATCGCATGCGCATATAGACCATATAGGCCTGCTGCCAAAACTGGTGAAGGATGGCTACAAGGGTAAAATCTTCTGCACACCACCTACTGCCGAACTGGCCGAGATATTATTGCTGGATAGTGCACGCATACAGGAAGCCGATATACGCCATGTAAACAAGAGACGTAAAGAGCAGGGCAGGGAATTGGTAGAGCCACTGTATACCGAAGACGATGTAGCCAATGTATTGCCGCTGTTTCATACTATAGATTATAACGAACACTACAAGATAGATGACGATGTAGAGCTGATGTATACCGACTGCGGGCATATACTGGGCAGTGCTGCTGTAAACCTGGTAGTGCGCGAGAATGGCAAAACTGCACGTATCACTTTCAGCGGTGATATAGGCAGGTATAGGGACATCATACTGAAATCCCCGGATGATTTTCCGCAGGCCGATTATATCATTATGGAATCGACCTACGGAGATAAGCTGCATGACCTGGTAACCCCCGCAGGCGATGTGATACTGAACCAGATAGTAGAAACCTGCCTGGAGCGTAAAGGGAAAGTGATAATACCTGCCTTCAGTCTTGGGCGCACACAGGAATTATTGTTTATCCTCAACAGGCTTTCGCTGGAAAGAAGGCTGCCACCCATTAGCTACTATGTAGATAGCCCCTTATCTATAAAAATAACGGAGAAGGTAAAGCAACATACAGAACACCTGAATAAACATGTGCAAGACCTGCTGAAGAAGGATGAAGATGTGTTTTCTTTCCCGGGGTTGAAGTATATAGAAGATGTAGAAGATTCCAAAGCACTCAATGTATCTACCGAACCCTGTGTTATCATATCGGCATCGGGCATGGCAGAGGCGGGCAGGGTAAAGCACCATATTGCCCATACCGTAGGCGATGCGCGAAATACGATACTGATAGTAGGGTATGCCGAACCACAATCGTTGGGGGGCAGGCTAAGGAACGGAGCTAAGGAAGTAACCATATTTGGCATGCACTATATGGTAGAGGCACATGTAAAAGTGATAAACAGCCTGAGTGCACACGGCGATTATGATGATATGAGCCAATGGCTTAGCTGCCAGGATCCTCAGCAGGTACGCAAACTATTCCTGGTACACGGGGAGTATGAGGTGCAGCAAATATTCAGGGATAAACTGGTGCGCAAGGGATATACCGATGTGGAAATACCCGCACAGCACCAGGTAATAGGCCTGGGCGACTTAGAATAAGGCTTTCAAAAAGCCTTATTCTACATCTATACGTTTCAGGTTCATATCTGCAACGGCAGATACGACTATCGGGTATTTTTCCAGTGTTACATCTGATGAGTCGAGGCCGAAACCACGCTCTTCCGAAAGGCTTATTTTCTTCAGCAGGAAGTAACCACGCATAATCATACGCTCCCACAACGGCAGCTCGTTATCGCGCGACAGGAATTTCTCCATTACGATAAAGCGGAAATCTCCCTTTACATTGTTCTTGCTCAGCGATTCGTAACGGCTCACCACGTTCACCTCTTTATTCATCACCATATCTTCCACCACCTTGCGGAACATGAGCTGTATGCGATGTTCTACCCTGAAACCGAGGCGGAACTCGATACGGATGATTTCGTTAGGGATAATAGTTTGTACAGAATATTCGGTAGTATAAGGTTCATCCACTACATCTACGTGCACAAACCAGTAAATATCGGCACGCTTGGGCTTGCGGTATAGTATAGAATAAATAATCTTATGTTCTATCTCTTTAGGGTTATTGGCACTGGTAAGGTATACCAGGTGGGTAGAGTATTTAGGTATCGTTTTATCGTTGCTCAACTCCTGCAATATCGAAACATAATCTTCCAGCCTTACAAACTCCACATACCTGTTCTTTATCTTACGTGCTTTGAATGATATCAGCATCACCATAAACAAGGCACCGCCTACTATCAGCGCTACATAACCACCATGAGGGAATTTTTCAAGGTTGGCTATCAGGAAGGAGATTTCAATGGTAAGGAATAACAAAAGATAGCCGACGATGGCCACAATAGGAACCCGTTTTATAAACATGTAATAGGCAAACAGGCACGATGTCATAATCATGGTGAATATGATGGCCAACCCGTATGCGGCACCCATATTCGATGATTTCTGGAAGTATAATACCACCAGCGTACAGCCTATAAACAGCAGCATATTAATGCCCGGTATAAATAATTGGCCACGCTCTATAGTAGGGTAGTTCACCTTCATTTTTGGCCACAGGTTCAGTTTTATGGCCTCATTTATCAGGGTAAAGGATGCAGATATCATGGCCTGGCTGGCAATAATGGCCGCCATAGTGGCTATGATGATACCCGGCAGGATAAACCATTGGGGCATCAGCTCGTAAAAAGGGTTTTTCAGTTCAGCATTCCATACCATGCCCTTTTGGCTCAGCAGCCATGCGCCCTGTCCCAGGTAGTTTAATATCAAGGTTATCTTAACGAATATCCACGATACGCGTATGTTGCCACGGCCGCAGTGGCCCAGGTCGGAATACAGTGCTTCGGCACCCGTAGTACACAGGAATACCGCGCCTAATATCCAGAAGCCTTTGGGGTAAACCGTCAGCAGCTTGATGGCGTAATACGGATTGAATGCCTTAAGGATACTCCAGTCATCGGCTATGTGCATAAGCCCGAGGCCACCCAGCATCAGGAACCACAGCGTCATAATAGGGCCAAAGGCCTTACCAATAGCACCGGTACCAAACTGCTGAAAGAAGAACAAGGCGGTGATAATAGCCAGTACTATGTTTACGATAGTCAGGTCGGTAATGTTGTGCATCACGGGTATGTTCCGCAAGCCCTCTACGGCCGATGTTACCGAGATGGGCGGGGTTATCATACCATCGGCAAGAATGGTGGCACCACCCAGCATAGCGGGGAAGACCGTCCACTTGCCATGCCGCCGCACCAGTGCAAAGAGTGAGAAGATACCGCCTTCCCCCTTGTTATCGGCCTTTAGCGTCAGCAGCACATACTTTACAGTCGTTTGTAGCGTCAGCGTCCATATGATACACGAAAGGCCACCAATTATCAGCAATTCGCTGATGGTTTTGCCATTACATATTTCATTAAAAACGTAGAGGGGAGATGTGCCTATATCGCCGTAAATAATACCGAGGGCAATGATAATGCCGGCAAACGAGGCGTTGTTGAGGTTTTTACTAGTACTACTCACGGGCGGAGTGGTTAAGTTTAAAATATAGCGCGCAAAGCTAACGCATAATAATCATATATCTGCATATAGCATGCCAAGAGATAATATTAACAAATATAGACGGGTATTTGTTTCAGGTGTGTTTCATGTGTTTCATCGTTTCACTATTGCCGGTATGAAACAGTGAAACAAGTGAAACAGTGAAATTCCAGGTTGCGTTCCATCACGTTCCATCGTTCCATTTGTTCCATAGTGGAATATTGGAACAAGTGAAACAAGTGGAAATTTTGCTCCACCTGCTCCGGTTGTTATCAGTGGATTTTGTGGAGCAATGGAGCAGCAGTTATTATTTGCAATAAATTAAAGTATTATCAATGAATGAGTGTTATATAATATTATATATAATAATTATACTATTGAGATATATAGATACGTATGTTGCTCCACGTGCTCCACAAATCCCGACAACCGTTACTGGAGCAATGGAGCAGGCTGGAGCACTCATGTTTGCTCACGTGCTCACGTTTCTCGTGGTATAGTGGGCGTGAGCAGTGTGAGCATATCCGGTATAATAATATTTAGTATCAATATTTATATATGTAATTCAAAGAAGTATTAATAATAAGTATGTTAGTGTAGATGTTTTTTTAATTGAGATATAGTTCTTGCTCGCAGTGCTCACGTGCTCACGCCCACTATGCCATGAGCAGCGTGAGCAGATAGTATTCCACTTGTTCCAATATTCCACTTGTTCCAATATTCCGGTAGTGGAATGGTGGAACGCTGGAACGTGATGGAATTTCCTGTTTCACTTGTTTCACTGTTTCATACCTCCAATGGTGAAACCCTGAAACGCATTATTATATTTGTGCGATAACCAACGAATTAGTTTACCGCGAATACCTATTTATGAAAAACTTTATCTGCATGGCAATAGCGATTTTGCTTGTAGCCACGTCTTGCAATTCTGGAAAAGAGTATAAATACATTCAAGTCAATATGGCAATGGGGCAATTTGCTTCTTCAGCTCAAGAAGTAGAAGAAGAGCCTGTAGCCATAATTGCTTCTTCAGATTCGGAAGCATATGTAAAAGCTTATGAAAAATTCTGCATCTCACAACGGGTACACCTGGATGTTGCCAACCAAATTGATATGTTGCAGGATCTACCGGTTTATTTCAAGCTGCTAAGCCCTAAAGGTGAAAATATCGCAAATATAGAGTTTCAAAACAAGGATACTATTGAAGCATCTATAAGAAGAAGAATAGAGTCGCTGGATGGCACTGCAAAAATTGATAATGCAGCCATGAAAGACGAAGCGCCAGCTATAGATAGTACAGCCGTAAAAGAACTATCACGGTACTTTAATATCAATAAAGATGAGTTTGATAAGAATGGCAAAGCATGGTATATACCTAAAAGTGCGCCAAAGTACACAAATGCCAACGGGATATTCTGCTATTTTGAAGTAGTGAATGGTAAAGCAGACAACTTTAGGTTTAAAATACAATATCATGCAGACGATTGGTTGTTCATTCAACGAGTACAATTTTCAATTGATGGAGATGCCTATGAGTACATCCCATTAAATATGGAAACCGATTCAGGAAATGGTGGTTTTATTTGGGAGTGGTTTGATGAAAATGTCAGATCATCAGATATTCCGCTAATAGAAGCACTTGCAAATGCAAAAGATGCAAAGATGAAATTGCAGGGAAGACAATATTTTGATATAAAAAAGATATCCAAAGATCAGATATTGAACATTAAGCGGAGTTTGGCGCTCTATAAGGCTTTGGGCGGAAGTTTTTAAATTGGTAGAACCATACTTCATCATTTCTGTTTCACTGTTTCACTGTTTCACTGTTTCATAAGTATAGTACTGAAACACATGAAACAAACTGAACGCACCCATTTCACTATTTCACGTGTTTCACCATTTCACTTATGAAATGATGAAATGACTGAAACGTATATGAAACAAACCGAATCTACCCGAAATGCCGTAACTTTGCGCCCTCGATGGCAAAAATCGGTAATATAGAACTGGGCGATTTCCCCCTGTTGCTGGCACCTATGGAAGATGTGAGCGACCCGCCCTTTCGTGCCGTGTGCAAAGAGAACGGTGCCGACCTGATGTACACCGAATTTATCTCTTCCGAAGGGTTGATACGCGATGCCATCAAGAGCCGCCAGAAGCTGGATATATTTGATTATGAACGCCCTATAGGCATACAGATATTTGGTGGCGATGAGGAAGCACTGGCTATGAGTGCCCGCATTATAGAAGCTACCAACCCCGACCTGCTGGACATAAACTTTGGCTGCCCTGTGAAAAAGGTAGTATGTAAAGGTGCAGGTGCCGGTGTGCTGAAGGATATAGACCTGATGGTGCGCCTGACTGAAGCCGTGGTAAAAGCTACCAAGCTACCCGTAACGGTAAAAACCCGCCTGGGCTGGGATGAGGATAGCAAAAATATAGAAACCGTAGCCGAACGCCTGCAGGATGTAGGTATACAGGCACTGGCCATACACGGCCGCACCCGCGTGCAGATGTATAAAGGCGAAGCCGACTGGACACTGATAGGCAAGGTGAAGAACAACCCCCGCATCAAAATACCCATATTTGGTAATGGTGATATAGATAGCCCGCAAAAGGCAGTAGAGTATAAGAACCGCTATGGGGTAGATGGCGTAATGATAGGCCGTGCCGCCATAGGCTACCCGTGGATATTCCGCGAGATAAAGCACTACAGGGGAACCGGCGAACTGCTGGCTCCACCCACACTGGATGAGCGCATAGCTGCCTGCCTGAAACACCTGCATGGTGCCGTGCAATGGAAGGGCGAAAAACTGGGTATACTGGAAATGCGCCGCCACTATGCCAATTACCTGAAAGGATTATCGCACGTAAAAGAGTTTCGTATGCGCCTGGTATCTACCGAAAGCCTTAGCGAGCTACGGCAGATATTTGAAGACCTGCGTGGCCATTATGCGGCTATGCCGGTAGCAATGTAGCTATTAAAGGTCCCATTCTATTATTTTCCAGTTATTGCCGTCTGCTACAAATGTGGCTTCCCCATTATATACAATACCGGGCTTCAGGGCACGTGGTTTCCATGCTTTTATAAATTCGCTTTTTACCACCTGTTCTTTATAGCGTACCAGGTACACCGGTTTGCCCTGCCTGTTCTTTCCCTTTTGCCTTATAGATACCACCTCTATATCCATCAACCCTGGGGTAAACTGTAGCTCGTCGTATTCTTCTTTTACAAAATAGGGTTGTGCTTTGTCCAGCACCTTTATCTCCAGCATCCCATCATTGGCAGGCAACAGGTCTATAAACCCCACTGCTTTCATGGCCTTAATATTATCGGGCAGGCGTGCACGGCTTACGTGTTTGTTAATATGAAACATGGGGGCATACATACTATCCAGGCTATAGGCTATTTTATCCGCAGCCGCTTCGGTAGTCAGCGCTTTGCTATTAGTACTGCAGCTATAAATACTATAGGATGTAATCACTATTAGGAGTGTACCTGGTATCTTCCTCATTGGCTGCTGTTTTGGTAGGTATTCTTTTAAAGATACTATCCCGTGGTAGCTTATGTAGTTTATGGGTCTGGGTTTAGTATATGTTTAACAGTGTATAACCGATGGTTAATAATACAAGCCTCATGACAATACTATGAATAAGTAGGTACTTTTTGTCATAGCATAGTATGGCCAATCTCCTTTATTTGTAAGGTTTTCATGCAGCTATTGCATCAGCGGTACAGGTGCAGTTAACTTTAATATGAATATCATTTAACACCAAAACCAACCGTTATGAGATCCGTTTCAACCTTACTTGCTTTTACTGTACTTACTGCACATGCCGCCCGGGCACAAAAAACTTTCAACGACATAGAATATGTAGATGTAGGCAATATCAAAGCCGCCGTTGCCCTGCATGGCGACCTGTGGTGGGACCCTGCAAAGGCCGAACCCCGGTGTGAATTTCCCAAAGGTAACGGCACACATGTAAGCCACGTTAGCGCCCTGTGGTACAGCGGCTATGATGGAGTGGGGCAGATGCATACGGCTGCACAAACCTATCGCCAAAGCGGTAATGACATATGGCCGGGCCCTGTGCCTCCCGATGCGGCTACCGCCAATGCCTTATCTGAATCGTGGGGACGTGTGTGGAAGGTGAACAAATCAGATATCACCACATTCAAAGCATTATCTACACATACCCTTGCCAATACGCCAGCCCCTATACTCGAATGGCCCGCTAAGAACAATGCCCATGCCAAAGGCAGGAACGGAGCCACGCTTACCATCACCACTGCTATGGCCCCCTTTGTAGATGTAAATGGAGATGGTAGTTATGATGCACTTGCAGGCGATTATCCCGATATAAAGGGCGACCAGATGCTGTGGTGGATATTTAACGATGCTACTGGGCTGCATGCGAATAGCCAGACAGAAAATATAGGTATGGAAGTACGTGCGAAGGCATATGCCTATAACAATAGTAGCTTAGCCAATATCATATTCTACGAGTATGAAATGACCAATACTTCGGTCCATAATTACAGTGGCTTCCGTTGCGGCTTGTGGACAGATGTAGACCTTGGGTATTATAACGATGACTACATAGGGTTCGATTCTACCCGTAGAATGGGCATGTGCTTCAACGGAAATGCTTTTGATGGTGTGGGCGCACCTACAGGTGAGTATCACGATTCGCCGCCTATCATGGGTGTAACTTTGCTGGAACTACCCGGTGATAATGCTACGACAAAAGTGCCGGCGGGTAGCTTCATGTATTTCAATAATGATAACTCGGTATCGGGAAACCCTAAAAATGGCACAGAGTTCAATCATTACCTGCGTTCTACCTTTAGAGATGGTCGACATTTGCACAACGACTTTGCCCCCGGTGTAGCCTCTACAGGCCGTGGTGCTGGCCCCGATGCTAATTATATATTCAACGGCGACCCTACTAAAAATACAGAATGGTCAGAATGTGCAGCAGGGAATATAGCTTCAGACAGGCGCTTTGTATTAGCCAGTAATGATTTTGATTTCCCTGCTAAAAGCACAAAGAAGTTTGCCTTCGCTTTGGTAATTACAGATACTTCGCATCTGAATAATTGCGATAGCATGAAGATGGGTGGCATACTGGCATTGGCCGATACAGCTATCAGGCATTATACCATTACACCGGCTACAGGGCTGGGTGATGTTGTAAAGGCCCAATCTAAGCTACAGGTATATCCTAACCCCGCTCAGGATGCAGTCTATATAAACATAATATGTAATAAGGCAACTATACATGTGTATGATGTTACAGGTAGGGAAGTGCCCGTGCAGGTAAGCCCATCGGCCACACAGGTAAAGATAGCCATCGGCCACCTGGCAAGGGGTATGTATCATATCATTTACAACACAGCAGAAGGCAAGCAGGCAGGTACTTTCATAAAAGAATAGCAGGATGGTTTAGTATATAGTAATGGGGCGGGCAACCGCCCCTTATTTGTTAAAACCGAGCCGCTTATACGGAGAAATGACAATATTATAATTTATTCCCTTATATTTGCTTTATATAGATTCCCGAACCGTTATGTTTGGCAATATCACCGAATACCTAAAAGGACAACGACCATTTCTTGACATGTTCACCAAGCTGGCTGAAAATGTTACGAATGCATATGTTGCCGAAGTATATGCCCAGATAGAAGAAACAGGCATCACCCCCTCGTTTGAAGAACTGATGGATAAGGTACGTGTATTGCACGACGACCTGACCCGCCGTGCTGTATGGATAAGGGAAGACTATAAAGAAGACAGGGGCAGGCGCTCTCCGCGCTTTACCAAAGGTTGTAAAAGGATAATAGATAAATCGACACAGGATTTTCTGCGTACGGTAAAGCTGATACTCAGCCGTCGTAACAACAGCCATATGTCCACGTCCGGCCAGCCATTGCCATCCCACCCGTTAATGTAATTCAGTTTTTTTAGCGTACCTGCCGCAGGTATAGCACAATAGCTACGATACCAAAGATGATATTGGGTATCCATACCGCCAGTATGGGGCTCATACCCGTATTGGCCGAAAAGGTAGTAGTAAACTGCATGGCCATGATATACAGCGCACTGATGACAATGCCTATAGCCAGGTGCAGGCCACTGCCTCCACGTACCTTACGGCTGGCAATACATACGCCTATCATGGTAAGTATAAAGCCTGCAAAGGGCTGTGCCGTACGGCGGTGTTTTTCTATATAAAAGTAGTTGAGCGTTTCCCTGCCCCGCAGTTTTTCGCGGGCTATATATTTGTTCAGTTCAGGTGTGGTCAGGGCATCTTTTACGGCCTCATCCTCCTCCAGGTCCATAGGCTTAAAAGGGTAGGCGCGTACCAGTTCTTCGTCATATTTCAGGCTTTCTTTCAGGCCGTCATTCACACGGGTACGCACATTATACAGCTTCCAGTTTTTCTTTACACTATCGTAGCTAATGCGTTCGGCATATATCTTCTCCGTTACCTTGTTGCCTTTTATTATTTCGGCCGTAAAGTTGTAGCCCGTATTGGCAGGGTAGTCGTAGGTCATTACATATACATACAGGCTGTTGGAAAGGCGCAGGTGTACATTCCTGTCGCTGGCAAAGGTTTTGCCATGTACATATTTGTTTTCAAAATCCAGCCTTTGCCTGTTGGCAGCCGGTACTACCCAGTGGTTGGCACAGTAAGATAGCACACACAAAAAAGCTGCACCTACTACATATGGCCTCAAAAACCGTTGAAAGGACACGCCCGATGCCAGTATGGCTATGATCTCAGACTTGTAAGCCAGCTTGGATGTAAAGAAGATAGTAGCAATAAAGATGAACAGCGGGAATAGCAGGGCCGATATATGCGGTATGAAATTCTTGAAATAGTTGAGCACAGCCGAAATAGGAGCTTTATGCTCTATAAAGTCATTCAGCTTTTCAGATAGGTCGATGACACAGGCTATCACTGCCAATATCATAATGGCAAAGAAGAAGGTGCCTACAAACTTCCTGACGATATACCAATCCAGTTTCTTCATCCGGGCTTTACAACCTTTGTTTTAAGTGCGGTACCATTTCGTTTTTCCAGCTATTGTAATCGCCCTGCAAAATATGGGTGCGTGCCTGTTTTACCAAATGCAGGTAAAAAGCCAGGTTGTGTATGCTGGCTATCTGTAGTCCCAGTATCTCGTTGGCCACAAAAAGATGGCGCAGGTAGGCTTTTGTATAATAATTGCTGGTAGGGCAGTCTATGCCATCATCTATCGGGCTGAAGTCGGTAGCCCATTTCTTATTCTTAATGTTTACCACCCCTTTCGATGTAAAGAGCATACCGTTACGGCCATTACGGGTAGGCATCACACAGTCAAACATATCAATACCCAGCGCTATATTTTCCAGTATATTCCACGGTGTGCCCACACCCATCAGGTAGCGGGGCTTATCGGCAGGCAGGCGTTCGGTACACAGGGCACACATCTCGTACATCATCTCTTCGGGTTCGCCTACACTAAGGCCACCTATGGCGTTACCATCACATTCCATAGCGGCTATGAAATCTGCCGATTGCTCGCGCAGGTCTTTATACGTACTGCCTTGTACTATTGGGAAGAGCGATTGCTCATACCCATATTTAGGCTCTGTTTCGTTCATGCGCTGCACACAACGGGCCAACCACCTATGGGTCAGCTCCATCGATTTTTTAGCGTAATCATATTCACTGGGGTATGGCGGACATTCATCAAAAGCCATGATAATATCAGCACCTATCGTGCGCTGTATATCTATAACGTTCTCCGGCGTAAATAAGTGCCTCGACCCGTCTATATGCGACTGGAATACCGCACCTTCTTCCTTCAGCTTGCGGTTATTGGCCAGCGAAAACACCTGGTAGCCACCACTATCGGTAAGTATGGGTCTATCCCAACCATTGAATTTGTGTAATCCGCCCGCCTGTTCCAGCACTTCCACACCGGGGCGCAGGTATAGGTGGTAGGTATTGCCCAATATTATTTCGGCCTTTACCTCATCGCGCAGTTGTTGCTGTGTTACTGCTTTTACACTGCCCACCGTGCCAACAGGCATGAAGATGGGCGTTTCTATAGTGCCGTGTGCGGTGGTGATAACACCTGCCCGTGCATTGCTGTTACTATCCCTTGCTGCTAATTCAAATTCCATTTTGTTTCTTTGCTGCCGTGATCACCGGGGCCATATTTGCGTTATTCCTGTTATGCATTACCATTCAACTGGTTTATGTACTCCAATTCTTTAGTGCCATATTCAGGGTAAATGCGGCTACCCAAACGATAGCAGATACCAATCAACCTGTTTCTGTAATAATATGTGCTAAAAATGAAGCTGATAACCTGCAACGCAACCTGCCGGTAATACTGGCGCAAAGATACAGTAATGCCTCGGGTATTAATAACTACGAGGTGGTGGTGGTAAGTGATGCTTCTACCGACCATACAGCACAGGTGCTGGCAGGCTTTGCCGCCCGTTACCCGCATCTGAAAGTAATACACATATCTCCCGATGCATCCAGAACACTGCCGGGTAAAAAGTTTGCCCTTAGCAAAGCCGTAGCGCAGGCGCAACACGATATATTACTGATGACCGATGCCGACTGTGTACCCGCAAGCGATACCTGGCTGCAGCAAATGGTAGTGCCTTTACAAGATGGTAAAGTATTGGCCGGGGGCTATGGTAAGTATACCGAAGCTAACGGCTTATTGAATGCATTTATCCGTTGGGAAACGATGCACACCTTTGTGCAATATGCCGGGTATGCTTTATCGGGTATGCCCTACATGGCGGTAGGCCGAAACCTTGCCTGTACCAAGACTGCACTGCTGGCAGCACAGCAAACAGATGTATGGGGCAAACTACCATCGGGCGATGATGACTTGCTGGTGAAAAGTGCAGGACAGGGCCATAACATGGGCATTGTAGCATCGGCCACCGCAGCTACCATATCTGCACCCTCACAAAGCTGGAAGGAATGGCTCAGCCGTAAGCAAAGACATATATCTACCGGTAAATACTATCGTACAGGTACAAAGCTGGCATTGGGTGGCTACGCCTTGTCGCATGCATTGGTTTGGCTGTTATTTATTGTAGCACTGTTCACTACCGAATGGCAGGCCGCATTGGGTGTAATGTCGGTACGTTGTGCAGTATATTGGTCGTTGTGGCAATATGTATGCAATAAAACAGGCGAAAAGGGACTGGTAAAATGGTTCCCCCTAATGGATATAGGCTGGATGCTTTATAACTTTGTGCTTTCACCATACATTTTCTGGAAAAACAAACAGCAGTGGATATAGTACTAAAATACTTTTCAGACTTTACAGATACACAGTTGCAGCAAATGCAGCAGTTGGAAGCACTATACAAAGACTGGAACGAGAAGATAAACGTCATTTCAAGAAAGGATATTGATTCGCTGTATGAGCGCCATGTGCTGCACTCGCTGGCTATAGCAGCCCTCTGTACATTCGATAAGGGTGCGCAGGTAGTAGATATAGGTACGGGTGGTGGCTTTCCCGGCATACCATTAGCTATCATGTTTCCGGAGGTAGAGTTCCTGTTGTCTGATAGCATTGGCAAGAAGATAAAAGTAGTGCAGGGTGTAGCGGATGCTATAGGCTTAAAGAACGTAACTGCTGTGCATAGCAGGGTAGAGGAGATAAAAGGCCGTATGTTCGACTTTGCCGTTTCGCGTGCGGTAGCACCTTTGGGCGACCTGTGGAGATGGGTAAACCCCATGCTACGCAAAGGGCAGAAAAGCGAAGAGTTACCGAATGGCCTTATATGCCTGAAGGGGGGCGACCTTGCCGAAGAGATAAAACAATCGGGACTGAAGCCTACCGCATGGAGTGTGCATGATATATTCCCCGAATCATCGTTCGAGACCAAATGTGTGGTATATGTAAAAAAATAAAGGATGGATTTATACTGAGCTTCTCCAGCCTTATATAAAAGTTAAGCCCCGTGGAAACGGGGCTTCTTACATATAGAGGATAAGAGAGAACGGTAGAAAAACCGGGCTAAAGCTTACGGGCCTATGTCCGGTTGCAAGTCATTACAAGTTTACTGCCAGCACCAGGCAAACCAGTATAGAAACAAAGAACATTATCTTTTTTGTTGCTTCAGCTTTACGGATGTTGATAGTTTGTTGCATGACTTGTGTTTTGTGTTTTTTGTTTTGAAGTGTGTTTGTGTTTTGTATTCGTTTGCTTTGATGACACAAAGATGCTATCACGATAGCCCTGTTGCCAAAATTTTAGCGCTACTTAACCAGAGCTTTAGAACTGGTTAACCACTCATTAATTAATCAGTTGTTAAATCAAACGTCAAAGTATTGCCTGTAGCGGCAAGTAGCTCATGTTTGTGTTATTTCTATGTATCGGGTGTTTCCTGATTTTTGTTTTTATATCAAAAATCTTTTCGCATCGTGAGGCAGTTTCTTATTTTTGCGCCCTGACATTTTAAAAAAGTAATCCATTATATATGGGCCGGATATTTGAAGTACGTAAATCCAAGATGTTTGCCCGCTACGACCGTATGGCAAAGCAGTTTACCCGCATTGGTAAAGAGATAGCTATTGCTGTAAAGAAAGGTGGGGCAGATCCTGCCACCAATCCTATGCTGCGCCGCATCATGCAAAACGCAAAATCGGTAAACATGCCGAAAGACCGTATTGAAGGGGCTATCAAAAATGCGTTGGGTAAAGATACCAGCAACTATGATGAGGTGTTATATGAAGGCTATGCACCACACGGTGTAGCCATCCTGGTAGAAACAGCTACTGATAACACTACCCGTACGGTAGCCAACGTTCGTTCTCACTTTAATAAAGGTGGTGGCAACCTGGGCAACAGTGGTTCGGTAGGCTTCCTGTTCAAGCACCTGGGCGTTTTCAAACTGAACCCTGAAGGCCTGAGCGCTGATGAGCTGGAACTGGAACTGATAGACTTTGGCCTGGAAGAACTGGGTGAAGACAGCGAGGGCAACCTGATAGTACGTTGCGCTTTCGAAGACTTTGGTAGCATGCAAAAAGCGCTGGAAGAAAAAGGCATTACACCACTTTCATCAGAACTGGAATGGCTACCACTGAATACGGTAGAAGTAACCGAAGAACAGGCAGAAGATGTGTTTAAATTGATAGAGCGCGTAGAACAGGATGATGACGTACAACGCGTGTTCCACAATATGGGATAGTCAACAAATTGTAATATCAAGTAAAAGGCAGCCGTTATGGTTGCCTTTTTTACTTCAAACGCGATAGCCTCCATTTTGAATATCCTTTGCATTAGTATTAATATTGTAGCATGCCAAGTACCAAACAATGTTCTAAATGCGGTCAGCCTTTTGGTTGTAGTAATGATGTGCGTGGTTGCTGGTGCGAAGGGCTTACCCTAAGCATGGAAACACTAAAGGAACTTAAAGATAATTTTGATAATTGTCTTTGCCCTGCCTGTCTTTCGCAATATGAAACTAAACCCGATGAAAATAGGAGCGGGATAAACAATTAGTTTACTTTTGCACCAATGAAACCTGCACGCTCACTGCCTTTGCTTATAGGCCGTAAACCATTGCTTGAAGCCATACAGCAAGGTACTGCTATCGAAAAGATATTCATGTTGCGCACGGCATCTGGCCCGGAAATAACCGCCATCAAGCAACTGGCAAAGGAAAGGCATATCCCCATCAGCCAGGTACCGGTAGAAAAGCTGGATAATATGACGCGTGCCCAGCACCAGGGTGTAGTGGCATGGACCAGCCTGCTGCAATATGTAGAGCTGCAAGATGCTATATCTATGGTGGTAGACAAGGGTGATGTGCCCTTGTTCATTCTTCTCGATGGCGTTACCGATGTGCGCAATGTAGGTGCCATAGCCCGCAGTGCATGGTGCTGTGGTGCGCAAGGTATCATACTTCCTACTTCATCATCAGCATCTCTTACCGAAGAGGCTATCAAAACCTCTGCCGGGGCATTGCATAAAATAATGCTGTGCCGTATACCTTCCGTTCCGCAGGCTATAGATGTGCTGCGGCTGAATGGCATACAGGTGCTGGGTACCGAAATGAGGGGTAGTGTACCTGTATATGAGTCCGACCTTACCATTCCTTCCTGTATAGTAATGGGGGCAGAAGATACGGGCATCAGCAAAGATGTACTGAAACGTGCCGATAAGCTGATACGTATCCCCATGGCGGTTAATTTCGATTCTTTAAATGTATCTGTAGCCGCAGGTATGATATTGTACGAGGCTATCAGGCAGCGACTAGGTACCGGGCAATAGCCAATGCATAAATTGTTTTGCGATTTACCCATTTAGATTTTACTTTTGCGCCAGCAAAGGTTTCCGTATCACAACCGGAATGAAAAGGGAATCAGGTGCAAATCCTGAACATTACCCGATGCTGTAAGCTTCATTTTTAGCCTGTTGTATCCTCAGCCACTGTCTGCAGACGGGAAGGCCGCAACGGGTGAAGCGAGTCAGAAGACCTGCCTTTGGTTTAATTATTTACTTATCGCTGCTTTCGGGAATAAAAGCACAGGTAAGACAAAGGCATTGCTCTGTTAGTATCGCTTTTTTCTGTATCTGAATCATTTTCCAAAGCTGCATTTAAAAAATGTTTAAATCATTTTCTATGCGCAGATTTACACTTGCACTTTTGGCTACGGCTGCAAT
>DASWWE010000060.1:0-5670 GCA_036406055.1 Flavipsychrobacter sp.
AGATACAGGAAATGTTTGTAGAAGAAGCCTACCGCAGTAAAGGTGTAGGCAAACGATTGCTGAAACACTTAGAAAGCATACTGGAGCATATAGACTATGATGTGATAGAAGTAACATCGAGCCACAAACGGGAAGGCGCCCATGCATTTTACCAGGCCCATGGCTATGAGCATACGCACCGTAAATTCACCAAAAAGAAAATATAGCCGGTAACGTTAATGTAATTATTACATAACGTTGTATAAAGAAGGGCATAACATGCGAAGTGCATTTTTACGGCACTAAAAAACGTGTAATGCTATTGAAAAAACTCGCCTTGCTATGTAGCTGTGTATTAGCAGCCACATCATTGCATGCACAGACGGTACTGACTGTGCAGGTAAACAATGCCGATGACGACCTGGAAGAATGGATCGCTGGCCCCACACAAACAAAAACGGTTGGTGCGCTGGACGTAGGAAGCTCTGATCTGGAATTTGGTTGTGAAGCCGTGGGTGGTGGCGACCCGCAACTGGTAGGCATCCGTTTCAACAATATTACAATACCCAAGGGTGCACTGATAACAAGGGCATACATACAATTTACCGTAGATGCTACTGCAAAAAATACAGACCCTGTGGATGTATGGATAAAAACACAAGCGAGCGATAATGCGCCTGCTTTCAATACGGCAACGCCATTCGACATATCGAGCCGCACGATGATAGCCGATTCGGTGAACTGGCTGATACCAGCAGGTAGCTGGGCTACAGTGGGCGCTGCAGGTGCAGACCAGGCAACTGCCGACCTGAAACAACTGGTGCAAAACATAGTAGACCGCAATGGTTGGGCATCGGGCAACTCGATGGTATTTACGCTAAAAGGTACCGGTGTGCGCGAAGCGGAAGCTTTCGATGGCTCACCAACAGATGCAGCAAAACTGGTTATTCATTATATAGTGCCTACAACAAGTACGTACCAGATAGCAGCGTCGGATGATGATATGGAAGAATGGATAGCAGGGGCCACGCAAACAAAAACGGTTGGTGCTATGGACCCCGGCAGCTCTGACCTGGAGCTGGGTACAGAAGCGGCTGCTAATGGCGACCCTCAAGTAGTAGGCTTACGTTTTACTACGGTAAACATACCTAAGAAGGCATATATCAAATCGGCCTACCTGCAGTTTACGGTAGATGCTACGGGTAAGAATACGGATCCGAATGATTTAGTGATAAAAGTGCAGGATGCTGATAACCCTGCTACCTTCAATTCACTGGTGAGCTTTGATGTATCATCACGCAATAAAGTGGCAGATTCTGTAACATGGACAACACCTGCCGGTAGCTGGACGACAGTAGGTGCAGCCGGTGCCGACCAACGTTCAACGAACATAGCAAAATTACTTCAGAAAATTGTAGACCGTGATGGCTGGAATTCAGGCAATTCGGTAGCCTTCTTTATAACAGGTACAGGCTTGCGTGAGGCAGAATCTTACGATGGTTCACCTGCAGATGCACCTAAATTGATAGTAGAATATATACCTGTAACTACTGTTACATATCAAGTATCTGCCGCAGACGATGACTTGGAAGAGTGGATAGCCGGTGCCAATCAAAGCCAGGTGGTAGGTGCCCTGGACGCCGGTAGTTCTGACCTGGAATTTGGTACCGAGGGTGGTGGTAACGACCCCCAGATGGTAGGTCTGCGTTTTGGAAACGTAACTGTACCTAAAGGTGCCATTGTTCGCGATGCACGTATCCGTTTCACTGTAGATGCTACAGCCAAGAATAGCGATCCTGTAAACGTATGGGTAAAGGCACAGGATGCTGATAACCCTGTTACATTTAATCCAGCAGTTGCTTTTGATATTACAAGCCGTGCCAAAATGAATGACTCTGTAAACTGGCTAGTGCCGACCGGTAGCTGGGCTACGGTAGGTGCATCGGGCCCTGACCAGACAACTACAAATATCAGCAGGCTGACACAGGCACTTGTAAATCGTGCAGGATGGGCCAGCGGTAATGCAATGGCTTATTTTATACATGGCACAGGTACGCGCGAAGCAGAATCATATGACGGTTCGCCATCGGATGCGGCAAGGTTGATAATTGATTATGTAGGTGGCCCCGGTGGTGGTGGCGGTGGTAGTGTAAACCCTGCTGTAAACTATCCATTAGTTGAAAAAAATACCTGGTCGTACCTGGATACCGGTTCAGCACCGGCTAACTGGAAAGACCTGAACTTTAATGATACTGTATGGGCAAGTGGTAAAGCACCGTTAGGTTATAATGCTACCAACCTGCTTACAACTGTAGGATATGGAGGCGATACGGCTAATAAGCACATCACTACCTATTATCGTAAACGTGTGAATGTAACCAGTGCTGCGGCGTTGCCTGCAACATTGGAGTTCCGCCTGCGTGCAGATGATGGTGCGGTAGTATATGTAAACAATACAGAGGCACTGCGTGTAAACCTGCCAACAGGTACGGTGTCAAATACAACCCTTTCAAGTGCCGATATGAAAGCACCGGGAGAGGATGTATACTTTACCTACGATGTACCTAAAACAGCATTTACAGATGGCCTGAATATAGTAGCGGTAGAGGTGCACCAGTCTGCAAAGAGTAGTAAAGACCATGCATTCGACCTGGCTATCAGTAACCCGAATGGTACCAGCAACCCTACAGATATAGGTTGTAATGCTACAACTGATTTGCACATAGGTTGTTTTACATCGCTGCTGCCAAGGCCGCAGAATGATACCTTCCAGATACCATCCACACACGCTTATCAATTCCTGGCGCAAACCGGCGACCCGCTTACTATTGGCACCGGTACGGTGAAAAGTAATTTTGACTTTACAGGATATGTAGCCAAAAATAGCACAAGCAGTACTGAAGGATGGATAGACCTGAACCACGAGCGTGGTAATAAAACAGGTGGTGTGTCTGTATTTGGTGTACACTTTAATGCAGCTACCGGCCTGTGGGTAGTAGATAGTGTAGGCGCTGTAGATTTTTCGACCGTAGCAGAAACGCAAGCAAACTGTTCCGGTGGTGTGACGCCATGGGAAACCAGCATTACCTGCGAAGAAGATTATCCAAGTACGGGCGATGCGAATGGTGATGGTTATATAGACTTTGGCTGGAACGTAGAAGTAGATCCTAAGACAAGGAAAGTGAAAGACTATGGTAATGGCCCTGAAAAGCTGTGGGCTATGGGCCGTATGAGCCACGAAAACGTAGTGGTACATAAAGACCGTAAGACGGTTTATTTTGGTGAAGATGATGGCCTTGGTGCATTATATAAATTCGTAGCTAACACAGCGGGCAATCTTTCAGCAGGTTCGCTGTATGTGTTGAAATTAGATCAGCCATTATCCGGCAACGAACCTACAGGCACAACCGGTACATGGGTGAGTGTGCCTAACACTACCAAGCAGGAACGTAACGATGTAAAAATATTTGGTTCGGCTATGGGTAGTACCTTCTCCGGTATCGAGGATGTGGAGATAGGCACAATAGACAGCCAGGTTTATTTCACCGCAAAAGGGTTTAACCGTATCTATCGCTTTGCAGATAACGGAACCACCGTTAGTGGTTTCCAAACCTATGCCGGA
This sequence comes from Flavipsychrobacter sp., assembly GCA_036406055.1. Classification (GTDB taxonomy): domain Bacteria; phylum Bacteroidota; class Bacteroidia; order Chitinophagales; family Chitinophagaceae; genus Polluticoccus. The sequence continues at coordinate 3,602 of DASWWE010000060.1, forward strand.
GGTAAAACATACCGTGTAACCAGTGGTACAGACGTGATAAGCGAAGCCTGGGGCAGCGGTAATGACAACCTGGCATTTGATGACAGGGGTAACCTGTGGGTATTGCAGGATGGTGGCCGCAACCATGTGTGGGTGATACGTCCCGGCCATACACAGGCCAATCCAAAAATAGAAGTGTTCATGCACATACCACGTGAGGCAGAACCTACCGGTATGACATTTACACCTGATTACAAATACATGTTCATATCTATACAAGAGCCTGCACCGAGTATTACAGTGCCGAAAACAGATGTGGCCGGTGTAACCAAGACAGTGAACAAGAGCACGATGATGGTCATATCTCGAAAGGAATACCTGGGCGTACCGCAAAGTGTAAAAGAAGTAGCTGTGCTGGACAGGAACGTAAGGATATATCCAAACCCATTTACAGAGAGTGCCACGCTTGAAATAGATGTGATGGAGAATCAATCGAAGCTGCACATCGAAATGATAGATATTATGGGTAAAACCGTACAGGAAATAAACGCCAGTAAGCTGGATAAAGGCATGTATAAGTATACGATTGCCGGTCCTGCAACAGGATTCTATTTCTGTAACGTAACTATCAATGGTATACGTACTACTTACAAAGTAGTAAAACGCTAAAAAAATGTTAGATATATCATACTTGAAAGCCGCTCTTTACAGGGCGGCTTTTCTTATGCTGCTTTATTGATAAGCTTTGATGTATTTCATCATTATCTGCCCGCGCTCTGCGCTTATTTGATAATAATCGTGAAAGATAGTATCCGTATCGAAATGAAAACCGAGGATATAAGTATATGGCCCTTCACCTTTTCGAAGTAACGGCTTGAAATGCTCGCCACCATGCGGCAACCTGATCGTACTATTAGCCAGGTTGTTGCCCCAGATAGCTTCCACATCATACTCGCCATTGATACTGCTATCCGTAGCTATAACAGATACGGAGAACATATGGCCATTCAGTTTATCTTCGGCGATATCCATACTATCGGCAGCCACAAGAGTGCCGGTAGTGGGGGCTTTGTGCTTAGATGTCACGGTTTCTGTATCTGCAGGTTCATTATTACTAGTGCAGGCGCCGACAAGCAGCAATGCAGGGAGCAGGTATTTTTTCATGCGGCTGCAAAATAACACCTGCCTATTAAAATACCATGCAGAGATGCTGCCGTATGCCCGTAAACCCTTATTTTTAACCGTTATAAAAATCCCTTTATAGAAAATGAAAAAGTGGAAACTACCTGTTATGGCAATGATAGGAGCACAAGTGTTTGTTACCGCATGTAACAATGACGCAAATACAGGCAATAAAACGCAGCCCGATAGTACGGCAACACCTGTAGCTGCATACGATACTAATTTTAATGTAGAGGCAGAAGCCTTTGCAGATATACAAATGTTACGCTACCAGGTGCCGGGCTGGGACGGCCTGAGCCTGCAGCAAAAGCAACTGTCTTACTACCTGTATGAGGCAGCACTTTGTGGTCGCGATATTATTTACGACCAGAAGAGTAAATACGGCATATTGCTGCGCAAAACCCTGGAAACTGTCTATACTACCTATAATGGTAATAAGGATAGTGCCGACTGGAAGAAGTTTGAAGAATACTGCGGACGCTTCTGGTTTAGCAACGGGAACCACCACCACTATAGCAATGAGAAATTTCTGCCGGAATGCAAGTATGAATACTTTGCTGAGCTGGTAAAAAATAGCGACCAATCGCTGCTGCCGAAAGAGCAGGGCGAAACTGTAGAAGCATTCCTTACGCGCATTAAGCCGCTTATCTACGACCCGAAAGTAGAACCTAAAGTAGTAGACCTGCGCCCGAATGTGGACAACGTGGTGAACTCTTCCAACAACTTTTACGAAGGCGTAACGCAGAAAGAAGTAGAAGCATTCTATTCAAAGTTTGACACGAAAGGCAATGCACCATCGTGGGGCCTGAACAGCAAGCTAATGAAGGAAAATGGCCAGATAGTAGAAAAAACATGGAAAGTGGGTGGCATGTATAGCGCATCTATCGAAAAGATAGTAGGCTGGCTGG
>DASWWE010000061.1:0-2004 GCA_036406055.1 Flavipsychrobacter sp.
ATTGTTTTACAAAGCTGCGCGATACGGTAGCACCTGCATCGCCCGTAGCTTTCAATATATAATTACCTGCAGCCAAGCTGGCAATATCGAACTGGATACGGTTCCTGCCTTTCTTAGTGCGCTGGCTCAATATCCTGTCTACCACCTTACCCTGCATATCATATATTTCATAATTCAGCACCTGCGCTTCGGGTATCTCAAAATCGAGCTGTATGTATTGCATAGCAGGATTGGGGTATAATTGTGCCGATTCAGCAACACTGTTCTTCTCTTTTACACTTAACAACTGCGAATTCAGCTTAGCCATCCAGTTGCCATAGCTATGATTTTTTCTTCCGTATATGCCTTCTACCCATACGGCACCATATTCACTCCAGTCCTGCTGGCTACCCATATAGTCGCCCCAGCGTTGCACTTTGCCTATAGACGGTACACCTACCGTAGTATCACCTTCTTTTACCTTCACCAAGGCTGAATATTCTGTACCATTAAAAGTGATGGCGCCGATACCTGCATAGGTATTCGGGCCGGTATAGTTGAAGCTGATGATCGACTGGTTAAGCCCCCAGGGATTGCCGGAGAAAGAAAGGTTGGGATAACCGAAATCCAGCGTATCTATGGCAAAGATGGAAGCATGCGCTATAGCAGGGGTTGTCTTATAGTTATCTATCCTGGCATGATATACCCCTGCTGAACCTGTACTAGTATATACCGATGTGCTTACAAACTGTATCTCGTCACCCTCTGCAAAAGCACCTAATATACGGCCGTCATTGGTGGCCAGTTCAAACGTATCTACCTGGCGCCCATTCGGTGGTACACCATACGATATGGGTGATTTCAGCACCTGTATATCCAGGTTGTTATTACCGCTTCCTATTACGTCCGGCAGCTTCACCAGGAAAATGGTATCATTCTGGATATCAAAGTTGCGGTTAGAGAGGAAGTATTGAGCCGGACCTTGTAATGCCGAACCTGTCTTCACCGGGTACAGGTTGCGGATGGCTACACCATTATAGGTGATGCTATCCCATATCTGGTAATTCAGGCTGGCAGCACCGCTGTACCCACTTTGCTTGTTTATCTGGTAAATGACGGTTTCCTTAAAACCTGCCTGCCAGCTGGTATTGTAGCGTATTTTATTCCCTGTCAGGAAAAATTCGTCTTTCGTCATGGCAATGGCCGGGTAGTCAAACCATGTAGTATCATTGTTATAATTGCCATAAAACTTATAAAAGTTCCACTTCCCTTGCGGGTCATTACTTTCTGAAAAAGCCACTACTATATAATTCAAACCATCGGTAGAATTGAGCATTACAACAATATATTTGTCTGCCACAGGGTCATACATCACTTTAGGGTCGTAACGGTAATCGTTAAATGTATTCAGCCCTGCTGCGGTTGAAAATGTCTTCAATCCGCGCTTATAGGTCATTTGTCCTGTCGATCCATTCAGCACAGCTATAGAGGAATTAACTACGGAAACAGCCTTACCATCTTTAGATATGGCCATATCATTATCGGGGGGTATCCCTGGAAAAGAATCTGCCACAAAGCCCTTCTCTACTACCGGCCCGGGTATCGCCGTGGTTTTATAGGCTACATTTTGCTTTTTACGAGGGAAATACTTTGCCGACTGCTCTTTTATTTGCCTCAGGCGCTTCTTTTCAATATTTGCATCGGGGTTGGGTGCTTCCAGGTTTATCACCTGTGCATTATACTTATCTTCCACATCCCTGGCGATGCTGGTACCGGCAAGGGTTGCCGTATGCTTTGTTACCCTGGCATGCTGTGCCATACCGGCTATAGCACTTACCATAAACGAGAAAAGAAGTAAACCTCTGCGCATATTATAAACAGTTTGAAATAAAAATAAGAAAACCGCTGCAAACTATGCTGCAGCGGCTCATAATATGTGTGTTATCCGTTACTTTATTATCCTTGCAATGCAGCTGCACCACTTACAATCTCTGTAAGTTCGGTAGTAATCGCTGCCTGACGCGC
>DASWWE010000062.1:0-14062 GCA_036406055.1 Flavipsychrobacter sp.
ATTGTGCCTTGCGGCGGTGGCTATAGTTTTCCGTCATCGCACGCCGCCAATCATTTTTCGCTTGGCGTTTTCTCTGCCATTACGTTGCAGCGCCATGTAAAAGGCGTGTGGTATATGGCCATGGCCTGGGCTATACTGGTATCTTATTCGCAGGTGTATGTAGGTGTACACTTCCCGCTCGATGTGACTTGCGGCGGCCTGCTTGGCATCATCATTGCCTGCATTACATCTGCAGTATTCAATAAAATATACAACCTAAGCCAGCCGGATAAGAAAAAGGTTATTATTTCTGAGAGCTGATATAAGTATTAAACTCGTCTTTGCTACTGCTGTACGTAAAGTCGCTTTCTACTTTCCAATAGTTCTGTTTATCACTTACACCTTTATAGGCCCACTTGGCTACATCCAGCTTTGTGCTTTCAAAGTTGTACCACGAAATGATGGTACGTACTTGTTCTGTAGTATAGCTACGGCCTTCTAATACCGACTGTACCAGTTTTTGCTTATCGGTATCCGTTATCCGTTCGTCAACTGCAGTTTTCAGTGCACTGATATCTTGCGCGTTCAATTGATTGCTGTACGCATGATCGTGGGAAGGCGCAGGGCTGGGAACATTCTTTACGTTCTCCCAATTATTAGTTTCGAGATATTCTGTTTTCGCGCGCAGCTTATCGCTATTTATATCATACGTCAGGTAGGTAATAGTACCTTCTGAAATCGTTATCATTCCTGAATACAGCGTGCGCGCCCTGCCGCCCTTCCTGTTTTTATACGGCACAAAGCTATATATCTTCAACCTGTGGCGGCCTGCGGGCAAATCACCTACCGTAAGGGAACGCCCTTGTTTATCGTAATAACGGTCATCGATAGATATGGCCAATCGTGAATCGTCACTTAAAGCTACTCTTATTACACTTCGCTGTTTTTGCTGCGCAATTGCTATTGACACAACCCCAATAACCGCAATACATGTAAGGAATATTTTTTTCATTATTACCATATTATGGTGAATATATAATTGTTTGAGCCCAATAGACATGCCAAACTCAGTAAGCTTGCCGGCTACTATTAGTTTTAACCCTGTATTAACAAGGCACAAAGAATACCTGCCGAAACTGCTGCATTTAGCGATTCTGCCCCACCCTTGCGCGGTATTGTTACTTTGTGGGTTGCTTTATCTATCAGCCCCTGCGACAATCCTTTCGATTCGTTGCCTATCAAGATGACCCCTTTATCCAGCCCTTTCAGTTCGTACACATTATCGCCGCCCAAAACCGCTGCCAGTACCGGCATTTTGGTAGAAGACAGGAATCCTTCCAGCTCTGCCTCATGCAATTGCACGCGCAGGTGTCCACCCATAGCCGCTTGTATTACTTTAGGATTATAAAAATCGACACAGCCGTGCGATGCTATTACATGCCGGATGCCAAACCAATCGGCTATGCGGATGATAGTACCCATATTACCGGGGTCTTGCAGGTTTTCTACCGCTATACACCATTCATTAGTCGGTAAAGACGGCTTTTTATCTTCCATGCCTACCACCAGCAGCACATTGTTAGGCGTTTGTAAACCCGATACAGATTCCAACTGGTGAAGTTCCACCCCTAATATCTCTGCCTTCGGGTGATTGGCCAACTTATTGCCGTTCGCGGCAATCCATTCCGGCAGTGCTACCACCATTTTAATATCGGCCTTGCTATCCAGCCATTCCCTGGCTACTTTGTCGCCCTCTACTATGTATGCACCGTGTTCTTTACGGTATTTTTGCTGCGATAATGACCGAATATATTTATTTTGCGCCTTGGTTAGCATATGCAGGCAAAACTAATTAATTGTCCCAACTGAAACATGGATCGCAGGATTACGGATTTTCTCACAATAGCAATCGGGGCAATGATTATTATTCTGGCCACAGGCTGTAATGCTACCAAACATGTGCCCGAAGGGAAGTATCTGCTGCGCTCTAACACCATCAAGCTGAAAACGGATGTACCGCTAACCCAGAAAGGCGAACTGCGCGATAATATGGAGCGCCTTGCCAGCCAGAAACCCAATAAATATGTGCTGGGCATTTTTCCTTACAAAGTGTACTTGTACAATACCCGTTATAAAAAATACCAGGAAGACCCTACCAACTTCCAGTTGAAATCAAAAACGGTAGAAGCACCGGTTATATACGACAGCACACAAAAGCGCCGCTCGGCCCTTAATATGCGGTCTTATATGTTCAATAAAGGCTTCTTTTATGCGAAGGTTACTGACACAACCATTTACAGAGGCCGGAAAGCACATGTGACCTATACGGTGGAAACTGGAGGCAATTATCTTATCAATAAGGTGTTGTTTGACATTGATGATAATACCGCATTAGACATTATTACGAAAGCATATACTAATACGCACCTTAAAACAGGTACCGATTTCTCATACGACCTGCTGGAGCTTGAAAAAAGCCGCATCACCAACCTGATGCGCGATTACGGGTATTATTATTTTACTAATGATAATATTAGCTTTGAACTGGATACCATGAATAAGCAGTATTTCAAAGACATTGAAAACCCTTTTGAAAGCGCCATCAACTTCATTGCCCTGCAGAAAAACGCCAAAAAACCCACACTGGATATAAAACTGATTGTACGGGCTGATGATAGTGCCCGCCAGGCCTATCGCCGCTTTGGCATCAGCCGCATCCGTGTGTTCCCCGACTTCAAGACTAATCGCGACTTCCGGGATACGGTAAATATGCTTATTAAAGAATCTCAGGGTGTCACCTTCAAGTATCACAACTATTATGTGCGCGAAAACGTAGTAAGGAAACAACTGTTTATCGAGCCCGGCCACTACTATTCGCAATCGGAATATGACCAGACATTGAGTAAGCTAAACGAACTGGGTATATTCCAATCCGTACGCATCAGCTATCGGGAAGATTCTACACGTGAAGGTGATTGGCTAAGCTCATCCGTAATTCTAACACCAAATGACAAACTGGATTACGGCACCAGTTGGGAGCTTTCCAATGCCACTACCTATACGGCAGGTACCAACCTTACACTTAGCTTCCGCAACCGCAACTTGTGGCGGGGCGCCAACCTCCTTAGCATGTCTGTAACGGGTGGTATCGAATCACTGTACGACACTATAGGCAATGGCTTCTTCGATCACTTTAAACTACTTACTAAAAGCATAGGCTTCAATGCCAGTATAGATTTTCCTAAATTCCTGTTTCCCATCAGGCAGAACAAGGTAAGTGTGAACAATGCACCACGTACGGTCATTGGTTTTGGTATCAACCTGCTCGACAGGGTCAATTTCTTTACACTCATCAACACCAATACCAGCCTGCAATACAGGTGGAAAGAAACAAAGACAAAAACATGGGAAATTTCGCCTGCGTTTGTCAACATCATACGCCTGCCCTCTATATCGCCACAATTCCAGGCACGGCTCGATTCCAACGAGTTTTTACGGAATAGTTATAAACCAACTTTCATAGAAGGCGAGAACATTGCTTTTACATTTTCAGACCGCGAACGCAAAAACGGGAAAAACTATAATTATATCCGCATCAGCGCAGAAGAGGCCGGCGGTTTGATGAAAGGCCTGAACCAACTGATACCGAGATTTGATAGCAGCTATTCTCAATACATGAAGTATGACCTGGATGCGCAACGCTTTTTCCATCGCAGGCATTCCTTGCTCGGCTTGCGTTTTCAGGCTGGCGTAGGTATCCCTTACGACCAGTCTACCACGCTGCCGTATATCAAACAATATTTTGTGGGGGGCGCGTATAGCATCCGCGGCTATCGTATCCGCACCTTAGGCCCCGGTAGTTATTACGATCCTACACCTGTATCGGCCAGTAACATCGTAGATCGCATTGGTGACATAAAACTGGAAATGACTGCCGAATACCGTTTCGATATTGTGAAACTGTTTTCCGGCGCCATACAAATGAATGGAGCCCTTTTTGCAGATGCGGGCAATATATGGTTGGCACAAAAAGCAGAGAAATACCCGAATGGTGAATTCAAATTCAGTCGCCTCGGCCAGGATGTTGCTATCAGTACCGGTACAGGTATCCGTTTTGATATTGCAGGCTTCTTCCTGGTGCGGCTGGATGCAGCATTCCCTATCAAGAAGCCTGCCTACTTTGATAATATAGCACAGCCTGCCGATTATAAGTTCTATGGTAAGTCGGGATGGGTAATAAACCAGGTAGACCCATTGTATAACGAATGGTGGAAACGTGAAGTAGTATTGAACTTCGCCATAGGTTATCCTTTCTAAACAGCACCCTTTTGGGCATCCACAGGGCTTTTAATATCTTTGAAGCCTATGCGGAATATAAAAATCATAGAAGTGAGGTCGGAAATAGGAGCAGGAACCCGTGGTGCTAGTCTTGGGGTAGATGCTATCAAAATAGCCGCTCTCGACTTCATGAGCAGCTTTTTCGTAAACTTCCCTACCGAGCAGATAGAAACCGAAAACAAGCTACTATATGAGCCTGTAACATCGCCCTATGCTAAGCGGATTCAAGGCATTTATAACATGTACGACCGTATATCACAGTCGGTAAGCGAAACCTTGAAATCGGGCCTTTTCCCGCTGGTATTAGCAGGAGACCACAGCACTGCCGGTGGTACGATAGCCGGCATAAAAATGGCCAATCCTAAACGCAGACTGGGTGTAATATGGATAGATGCACACGCTGATATTCATACACCATACACTACACCATCGGGCAATATGCATGGTATGCCATTGGCCACGGCTTTAGGTTATGACAATGCTGAAAGCAAAGTACACTCCCCCGATCCTCAGACCATCGACTTATGGAACAAGCTGAAAAACATCGGCAAGATACAACCGAAGATACAGCCTGAAGACCTGGTATATATAGCCCTGCGCGACTTTGAGAAGGAAGAAGAATACCTGATAAAGAAACACAACATAAAAGTAATATCGGTACAGGAAGTGCGCCGTAAAGGTGTGGAACATGTAGTGCGCCAGGCATTATTGCATCTCAGTGCCTGCGATGATATTTATGTTTCTTTTGATGTAGACAGTATGGATAGTTCCATATCGCGCGGCACCGGCACACCGGTAAGCAATGGCCTGAAAGAGCGTGAAGCCGAAGACCTGGTAGCATCCTTTATGCAAAACCATAAAATATGCTGCTTTGAAGTGACAGAGGTAAACCCTACCCTGGACAAAGAAAACCTGATGGCTGAAATAGCTTTTAACATACTGCAGCGAAGTGTAAACCTACTGCTGGTGAACTAACTAGGAAGGGTGGCAGTGCCACCCTTCTTTTAATATTTAGTAAGTTTTTGATTGACTATATTTCCCTCACCATCTGAAACGGAAATGGCATACAGACCAACTTGCAATTTGCTCACATCTACTTCTGCTGTTTTAATACCGGTCAGTTTTTGACGGAACATAACCTTACCTGTAATATCTGAAACAGTGACATGCCCGCTTACCATTGTGGTAGCAAAATTCAATATCACATGATCTGTTGCGGGGTTAGGATGCATTGTAAATAAAGATCGTTTTGCATCTTCAACACCTAGTGATATAGCATAACATGCAGAAGTATCGTAACATAGGCCATTGCCTATGATCACAGCATAATTGCCAGAAACCTTTGGCGTGAATTTCTGGTATATTTCTCCGATCATCGCACTATCGTTATTGCAGTTTATCCATTGATAGGTTTTACCTGCCCATTTAGTTGTCAATTCGTTCGCTGTCACCAAAACGGCTGTATCAATGTTCTTATACCCTATTGTCATCTTAGCTGTATCTATTTTTCCTGTAGCATCTTTTATGGCTACCCAATATTGCCCGGCATGCAGGTTTTGCACAGATTGTATTGTATCGCCATTTGACCATAAATATTCTAAGGGAGGATAGCCAAATATTGGCTTTGCGGACAGGGTACCTCCTGTTTCTTCACAAGCATCTGTAAATCCGCCAATGCTTGCCCTTACAACATATGGACTACTGCGACGTGCTATTCCATTAAAAAATGGAATGACTCCTCCTATAATAATGTTTCCATTAAATAATACCATTTTATTTATAGTACTATCTATATTAAAATAGTCGTAGGCATATTGCATATGTCCCGGAACGGGTATAGGTCTACAATTGAAATAAGAAGTACTCATAGGTGTTGGGGGCCATATAGGGGTATGAAAATTACCTGCAGCTAAAAAGGCCGGGTAATTAACACAGGCGGCTTTAAAACTTTGTGTACCATTTGCATAAAACTTGCTTTTATAATGCCCTCGCCATTCATTGCCATATAGCTTATGCACAAGCATAGAGTCTGTCGCTATTGTTTGGCTACAAAAAGCAAAAACAGAATCATCATATAATTCAAAATCATTCACTTCATTTTGTATGGCATTTGAAAAAGCATTGAACCCGGTTACATCATTCCAGCTAATAGCATTCACACTATTACTATTATAGGAAAAATTACCTCCCAGCAACAAATCACCATGATAAACCTCTACTGTATTTACATTCCCGGATATGCCTGGTATCGCAACCCAGTTAATGCCATCCCATTTTGCAAAGTTTATATTTGTACCACCACCACACATGCCAAAACTACCTGTCGCGTATAAGTTATTGTGATAAACAACCAAGTCATTGATAGCGCCGTTGATACACCCTGCTTTATACCATGCCGAGCCATCCCAATAGGCCACATTTTCAACTTTCGTATCACCGGCCGAATCTATGTTACCAGCCGCAAATACCTGTCCATTAAAAACCTGGATAGCTTTGACAGTTCCCTTTACACCGGCTCCTAAAGTATGCCATGTGTAAGTAGCAGATGCCTGTGTGATGTAAGCTATATTATTGGCAGGCAAAGAACTATCTGCATATTTAAATTCCCCACCAACGTATAACCTATTAGCAATTCCATCCACATTAAGTTCATGCACCACCCCGCTTACACCTTTACCTATCATTGTGCAAATGTTATTACCGCTATAACCCGGCTGTATCCATGCCAGTTCATCCACAGTAAATCCATATGCTTCTGCCCAGGAAAAAAGTTCGGGATATTGCATATCATGTACATAAGCCAGATTGGTATTGGCTGCAATTTTCCGCGATACCGCTTCAAAACCTGTAGCCTTCACAAGGTATCCTACCGCGCAGAAGTTGTCATAATCATCAATAAATATTGGGGTACGATAATCATATTTTTCATTTTGAGGAAAACGGCCTGCCAACCAATACTCATGCAGATGATCCAAAGCCTTTAACCTGTTTGTCTTTTGTAATTGGCTCAGGTTATCAACATTCCTGCAGCGGAGTGTCTGTTCTACTAATGTTAAATGCAAACGTATCCATTCGGTTTCACCCATATCAGCATATGCGGGATAATTTAATAATCCAACATCAGTCTGCTGTTGCCAGCATTTGTTTACTTCAGAAAGCTTATCGAAAGTGCGATTGCCCAAAGATGAAAATGCAAGTAGTATGCAACCTGCAAATAGGAAAAGGTGTTTCATAGGTTTATTTTATTCAATAGACATACAAGTTAGACAAATACGTTTGCACCTTATCTTATAAAACCATTAAAAAAGCAGCCTAATGGCTGCTTTTTATTATCTCGTTATTACAAACTTCATTGGCCGGCCATGTGCTGCATAACCTTCGGGGGCTTTTACCATCACCTGGTCGAAGTATACAGTATCGCCGGGTTTAGAACGCTCCGGTATATTAGCTTTTAGAAAAGCGGTAAGTGTATCGCCAAAGCAATATTCAGAGAGATAATCTGTGAGCAATAACGGATTACCTACGGAATCTTCATATAGGTTGCGTTCTGCATAATTAAATGCAAAACCTGTCACCGTATATATTTTACCTGCACTATCCTTTGCTGTCAGCCCTTGCTTTAACAATGAATCAAAAACGTCTTTGGATATACGGCCCTCGAACATATCACTACGACCCAGATATACCGGTATAGGCTTAGGTTTAGGTTTCTGCTTTTTATCGGTAGCAGCGGGTTTAGTTTTATCTTTTTGCTGTGCACCTATAGGTACTGCCATTGCCACACATGCCACTGCTAATAGTATCTTGGTTGTAAGCTGCTTCATAATACTAAAGTTATAGTAAACTCAGGCTTTCTTCAATAGCTTTTATTTTAGCTTCCGCGTCTTGCTTCTTTTTCTTTTCTATATCAACTACTTCCGGTTTAGCATTTTGTACAAAGCGTTCGTTGCCCAGCTTCTTGTCCACACTCTGCAGGAAGCCTTTCAGATAGTCCAGCTCTTTCTGCATTTGCTCACGCTGTGCATCTACATTAATATTTTCAGCAGCAGTTTCTATGTACAGTTTATCTGTTTGCACCACTATCGATATTGTGCCTTGTTTTGCTTCCTCAGTAAAGCCTATCTGCTCTGCATTTACCTGCCTGCGCAGTATGTCTTGCGTTTGCTCATACAATGCATGGTGCTGCGTATCTACCCATAGTTTTATTGAGTCTTTCGGCTTCAACTGGTTTTTGTTGCGTGCATCACGTATGGCAGTTATCAGTTCTTGCAGGAAAGCGCCTTGTTTCAATACCGCAGTATCAATGTTATCATAAGCCGGTAAAATCTTTATAATAAGGTCATCACCTGCACTTCTTTCTTTCAATTGGTGATATATCTCTTCTGTAATGAAAGGCATATACGGATGCAGCAATTGCACCAGTTGCTCATATATAGCTACCGTACGTTCATACACATGTTGAGACATAGGCTGTTCAAAACCGGGCTTTACCCACTCCAGGTACCATGAACAGAAATCATTCCATATCAGCGAATAGATGGTTTTCAATCCTTCACTCAGGCGGAAGTCTTTCATCAACTCTGCTACTTCCTGCGCTACCTGCGCCAGCCTGTTTTCCATCCAGTTTATGGCAAAGCGCACTTCTGCATCGCTCACATTATCTGCTACGCGGCCTTCCCAACTTTTTACAAGCTTCAGGGCGTTCCACATTTTATTGCAGAAGTTGCGGCCTTGTTCCAGTTGCGCCTCATCAAACAACAAATCATTACCTGCTGGTGAAGATATCATCACACCAAAGCGTACGGTATCGGCACCAAAGTCTTCCACCAGCTGCAACAGGTCTGGTGAGTTACCGAGCGACTTACTCATCTTCCTGCCCAGCTTATCGCGCACAATACCTGTAAAGTATACCTTTTCAAAAGGCGCCTTGCCCTGGTATTCATAACCCGCCATTATCATGCGCGCTACCCAGAAGAAGATGATATCCGGCCCCGTTACCAGTGTGCTGGTGGGATAATAATATTTCAGTTCTACATTATCCGGCGCTTTATTCCAGTTAAATACTTCCATTGGCCACAGCCAGCTGCTAAACCAAGTATCCAGTACATCTTCGTCCTGTTTCAACAATGGATTAACGGCATGCAGTTCCGGCTGTTGTGCTTTATATTGTTCATGCGCCGCTTCTTCAGTTTCGGCAACGTATATATTACCCTCTGCATCATACCAGGCAGGTATACGCTGGCCCCACCATAGCTGGCGGCTTATACACCAGTCTTTGATGTTTTCCATCCAGTGGCGGTACAGGTTCTTGTACTTTCCCGGATACAGCTGAATGTTATCATTCATCACATTATCCAGTGCAGGCTTGGCCATTTCCTGCATATTGCACCACCATTGCATGCTCAGGCGTGGCTCTATCACTGCGTCCGAACGCTCGCTATGGCCTACCTGGTTGCTATAGTCTTCGTCTTTTAAAAAGTTGCCCGATGCTTTCAGGTCTTCTACTATCTTCTTGCGCACTGCAAAACGATCTTCGCCAATATACAACTGCGCAGCCTCGCTCATCGTACCATCTTCATTCAGCGTATCTACTATCTGTAGCTTATGCTTTTGCCCCAGGTTGTAGTCATTGATATCGTGCGCGGGTGTTACCTTTAGTGCGCCGGTACCAAACTCCATATCAATGTAATCATCGAATATGATAGGTATGCGGCGATTGATAAGCGGCACAAATGCAAACTTACCTTTCAGGTGCGCATAACGTGGGTCGTCGGGGTGTACGCAGATGGCAGTATCGCCCAAAATAGTTTCAGGGCGTACGGTTGCTATTGTTATATATTCTTCATTATCCGTATCCAGCTTATAGCGTACGTGGTACAGTTTTGAGTTCGTTTGTTTGAAGACAACCTCTTCATCACTAAGTGCTGTTTTAGCCTTAGGATCCCAGTTTATCATCTTCACACCACGGTATATGCAGCCTTTGTTATACAGGTCGTTGAATACCCGTATAACAGCCGCATAATAGTTTTCATCCATGGTAAAGGCGGTACGCTCCCAATCCAGCGAGTAACCCATTTTCTTTAGCTGCTGCAGGATGATACCACCATACTTCTCTTTCCACTCCCAGGCATATTTCAGGAATTCATCCCGGCTGATGCTTTTTTTGTCGATACCCTTTTCGCGCAGCATTCCCACCACCTTTGCCTCGGTAGCAATAGATGCATGGTCGGTACCCGGCACCCAGCAGGTATTATAGCCCTGCATTTTGGCACGTCGCACCAGTATGTCCTGCACGGTATTATTCAGTGCATGGCCCATGTGCAGCACCCCGGTTACATTGGGCGGCGGCATTACGATGGTGTACGACGGACGGTCATCCGGCGTTGAATGAAAATATCCTGATTTGTTCCAGTGTTCGTACCAATGTTTTTCCGAATCTGTATGCTGAAAATTCTTACTTAATTCCATTACTTTTCCTGTACTATGAAGACTGCAAATATAATGCGTTCATACCGGTCTGTTGGCATGATAAATATGTGATAATAAAATAAAAAGAGGACACCGGGCCAAAACCGACATCCTCTTCATTTAACCAAAACAACTACAAACCTATAAGCCGGATTCTGTTTCCCGTATGGTCTACGGGACGGTTATCATTTATCTGCGATGCTGCTCACACATCACCTGTAGCTACCAACCCACGTACATCGGGCGAGCAGCCCTCAAACATACGCCTATTTGGTATTTCAGTGCGCAAGGTTTACCCCGTGCTGTAATTACTTACTGCCCGCGTAGGCTCTTACCCTACATTTTCACCCTTACCTCCGTTTCCGGCGGCGGTTATTTTCTGTGGCACTCTCTGTATCGGGCTTTCGCCCAACCCCACCCGTTAGGTGGTGCGCTGCTCTATACTGTCCGGACTTTCCTCCACTGCTTTTACAGTAGCGATAACCCAGCCTGTAGTCCTTACAAATTTACAAAAAAGAGGGGGATAAATATATATGGGAATTGGGTACTTGGCACAATTTTAGATACTTTAACACTTGACCAAAACACACCTCATGAATATCAGTTTACGCCCTCTGGCAGCTAGCGCGTTGTTGCTTTCTGCCCTCACCATTACCTCGTGCAGCAGGTATTATTACAAACCCAACGGGGTAAACACACCACTCTTTACCGGTGGCAATCAAGGCCACCTGAACCTGGCCGGTAGTATAGGCAGTGGCGACAATACCGGTGTTACCAATTTTTTTGACGTACAAGGCTCTTATTCGCCCATTAACCATTTAGGTATCATTGCCAATTACAGCACTTATAATTACACGCCAGACAATTACGACTATGCAAACGGCAGGGTTGATGCCCATGCTAATCTTTTTGAAGCAGGTATTGGTGGCTATTATGCTGTAGGTAAGAAGAAAGTAAAAATGGTGGCTGATTTCTATGGTGGAGGCGGCGTAGGTAGTATCCGCAGCGATGTAGACATGAAGGTAAACCGGTTCTTTTTACAGCCAGGCATAGGCATGCGCACCCCTTGGGTAGATGTAGCCTTCAACCTGCGCTATAGCAATGTAAAGTATCGGGACTTTGATGCCAATGGCCGTGATGATGTATACCTGAAAAACCAAAACCTTATAGACCAACGCGGCAGGCGTATGGATGTCAATAGCTATGGCTTTTTTGAGCCAGCAATAACCGTGCGTGCCGGTTACAAATTTGCCAAGGTACAGTTTCAGGGTGTGCTATCGCAAAACGTCAATAATGTGTATTGGGATTATAATCCCGCCCGTTTTACAGTTGGTTTTTATCTAAGTGTAGAAGAAATATTCGATATAGCAAAAGGCAATGATTAATACCCGGTATCAAAACAAAGGCAATTGCACATCTCCATAGGTGTGCTTTGCCTCATGTTCCAGCAGCCATTTCTTTTTAGGCAGCCCACCGCCATAACCTATCAGGCTGCCATTTTCACCTATCACCCTGTGGCAAGGCACGATAATGGCAATGCCATTCTGCCCGTTCGCTGTGCCTACAGCACGTATTGCCTTTACATCACCCAGGAACATTGATTGTTTTTTATAAGAACGTGTTTCTCCGTACTTTATATCCAGCAGCCCACACCATACCTTCTTTTGAAATGCTGTACCTATTAAATGCAACGGCAGGTCAAATACCTTTCTATTACCATTGAAGTATTCCTTCACCTGTGCTTCCAGTGCTATAAAGTGCGGGTGCTCCCCTTCTTCATAGTCCATCTTCAAGGCATCTTGTATACGTTTTTGTATAGTGGAAAGCATGCGCCTGTATTCAAAATCGAACAGGCAGATACCTTCATCTGTAGCTGCAGCCATCATGCTGCCTAATGGTGTATCCAGATATTTATAAATGATTGCCATACAGTTCCTTTTCAATAATACGATTCACCTCTTCGGCCCTGTTATATACCATAATATGGCTACCTCCTTCCACCCAATGTGTTGGTTTCACGGCTACTGGCGGAATGATTTTATCATCCGTGCCATGTATATGCACGATACCCGGCGGATAAGAAGTATTATGCCATAGTGTAACTGCTTTCATAGCCCAGCGCATAAACTGCCCGTCCGATTTTTTGAGTATAGACGATAGCATTCGCTTCTCATCTTCCGTGCTGGCACCAAACATTCTGAAAAGTGCTGCATTAGGCAGCTTAAAAAAGAAAGCCGGTACGGCGAGGGATGTTATGATCATCTGGACCAACTTGCTGAAATGTGGCACCTCAACAAAGCTTTTGGCACTGGATACAATGATGGCTTTTTTTACTTTCCGGCGCTTGGCTATTTCCACTGTCAGCATGCCGCCAAAAGAAAGGCCTAGTATTGTAGGGTTATCGCCGGGAATGAGTGCAGATACTTTTTGCGCGTAGCTTTCCATATCATCGGCAGCATCATACTCCGGCCATTTTATGTGGTGAAGCTTTGCCCCTTTTATCTTTGTTCTCTGAAAAACACGCTCATCTGCCCCTAAGCCGCTGATGCAATAAATAGTTTCCATATACCTTGCTGCCGAGGTATAAAGATACAGAATGTAGCTTATGGAAGCCTATGCTACGGGCTGAGAAAAATGAGATTTGAAAGCACCTACCAGGTTAGAACTTACAATCTTGCGCGTTACATCTATCATATTCTTAAATGCAAGCGCATGAGATATACCGTGACCAATTACCACCGGGGCATTTACACCTAATATTGGTGTACCGCCATATATCTCAAAATTATAGTTATCCAGCAAGCTATCGCGTACGTTCCTTTCTTCGTGGAAAATGTTGTAGATAGATTCGGCTGATTTCAGGACTACATTCCCTACAAAGCCTTCGCAAACGATTACGTCTGCTTTGTTATGGAAGATATCCCTACCCTCTATGTTGCCATAGAAGTTAATGTCTTTATGCTCTTTCAGCAATGGGTAAGTGGCTTGCGCCAGCAGGTTTCCTTTACCCTCTTCTTCGCCCAGGTTCAGCAATCCTACTTTAGGATTTTCAACACCAAAAACATTCTGCACGTACAAAGAGCCCATCTCGGCAAATTGTACCAGGTGTTCCGGCTTGCAGTCTGCATTGATACCCACATCCAGCAGCAGGTTGAATTTGCCGTCGGAACGTGGGATGGGCGATGCTATTGTAGGGCGTATGATGCCTTCAATAGTCTTTACAGTGTACATAGCACCCACCATCATGGCACCGGTATTACCGGCGCTGATGAAAGCA
>DASWWE010000063.1:0-3973 GCA_036406055.1 Flavipsychrobacter sp.
TGGCGTGCAGGTGCTAATTAAGCTACTGAAATTACCTTCCGTAAAAAAGTAACCTTTGGTGGCAAAGCAGTGGATACCGGTACGTATAGCCTCTTCATCATACCCAATGAAAAAGAATGGATCATCATCCTAAATAGCCAATTAGGGCAATGGGGTGCTTATGAATACGAAAAACACATATCAAAAAACGTCGTAGAAATAACCGTACCTGTTGACTCGCTTGCTACGCAGCAGGAAAGGCTGACATACATGGTCAAAAAAAACAACTTATTGATTCAATGGGATAAATCGCGCGTTTCTATTCCATTCTCCTTCAAATGATAAGGATTAAAGGGGTAACAAATTACATTTTTTCCCTTCATCTATTATTCTTCCCGTTTCATCCGCTATCATTTCGACTGCTCTAAACATCATTCTATTTTTACATCAGCTTCTTAATGAAAGTTAAGAGCATAGGAGTAAACATAGGTAAACGGCAATTGCGGCGGGTTTTCAAACTCGCCGCTTTTTTTTATGCCTCCCGGCAAAAAGATTAGAGACTGATATGTGCAGAACTACGTTATTTTGCAACCTGTATGAAAATAATTCCCGGAGAAATAAAAACTGGTAACCTGCATGCTTTACTGCTGGGTGCTGTAGCACCAAGGCCCATATGCTTTGCCAGTACAGTAGATAAAGACGGTGTTCCCAACCTGTCTCCTTTCAGCTTTTTCAATGTATTTGGCAGCAAGCCTCCCATATTGATATTTTCCCCTGCCCGTAGGGTGCGCGATAATACCATAAAGCACACGCTCGAAAATATTTATGAAACTAAAGAGGTGGTTATAAATGTAGTGAGCTACCATATGGTGCAGCAAACCAACCTGGCCAGCTGCGAGTATGGGAAGGGGGTAGATGAATTTGTAAAGAGCGGCTTTACACCTGTTCCTTCCGATCTGGTAAAACCTTTTAGGGTAAAAGAATCTCCTGTTCAGCTGGAGTGTAAGGTAACCCAGGTAATAGAAACGGGGCATGAAGGTGGTGCGGGCAATCTCGTTATTTGTGAAGTCTTATGCATGCATATAGACGATAATGTGTTGACAGACGATGGAAAGATAGACCCGCATAAAATAGACCTGGTAGCCCGTATGGGTGGCGATTATTATTGCCGTGCATCAGGTAGTGCCGTTTTTGAAGTGCATAAACCTAACATCCAGCTAGGCATAGGTGTGGATGCGCTGCCGGAAAGCATCCGCAATAGCTCTATACTTACAGGCAACAACCTGGGTATGTTGGGTAATACGGCCAGTGTTCCCGTTGTAGGAGAAATGCTGCAGGACGACAGGCTATATACCATTGTTCGGGAATATGAAAATAATGATGCCGGCCGTATCGCGGCCTTACATCTATATGCAAAAGAATTATTAGATGTTGGAGATGTGGAAAAAGCGTGGCAGGTACTGCTTTCAGGTGAATAATGGTACTTGATTCTCAACTACTTTTCATTTTATTTGTTAAGCGCTTGTTAACCGATTGCAAAGCAGAGGTTAACAGGCGTTTCAAATTTGGTAAGTATGTACAGTGCTGCAATCTTTGCATCAACAATGACTCAACAACCTTGTTGGGGTATTTTCCGTAAACTAGCGTTGAGTATTATATAGCTGCTATGCAGCAATGATTACGTTCTCTCTCTTATCCCTTATACAGAAGGGCCCTTTATAGGGCTCTTATTTTTTTATGTATATCCCAGGCTATTTCTATTATTTTGCAGGTAAAAGCCAAACGTGCTAAAACCCAGGTTTCAGAAAGGTATAATAGAGGCAGGATGCGATGAAGCCGGCAGGGGTTGCCTTGCGGGCCCAGTATTCGCAGCCGCTGTAATATTACCTGCACGTTTCTCACACCCATTGCTGAATGACAGCAAGCAACTTACAGCAGCAGCCCGCGAAGAGCTTCGCCCGCTTATAGAAAAAAAAGCCGTAGCCTGGGCCGTAGCGATGGTAGACCAGGATGAGATAGACCGCATCAACATCCTTAAGGCTTCTTTCAAAGCTATGCATATGGCTGTAGACCAATTACACACGCGGCCGGAACTGTTGCTGATAGACGGTAATCGCTTTACGCCATATTTTGGTATCGCACATCATTGTGTAATAGGTGGTGATGGTATCTATGCCTCTATTGCAGCTGCCAGTATATTGGCCAAAACGCATCGGGATGCCTACATGAAACGTATTCATGAAGAATATCCTCATTATGGCTGGAATGAAAATAAAGGTTACGGTACACGCCACCATGTGGAACAATTAAAAGCACATGGCATGTGCATGCATCATCGCAAAACCTTTAAATGGAATAAGGCCGAAATACTAGCCCTTAGCGAGGGGGATGGTGATTTCGAATAAACTACCTACAGGGTCATTATCCTTCACAGTTATTTTCCCTTTATGCTGCCGGGCTATTTTAGATGTCAGGTATAAGCCCAATCCTGTGCCTTTTGTTCTACGTGTTTCCTCGTTACCTATCCGGTAAAACTTATTGAAGATTTTGCTTTTCTCACTATCAGGTATGCCCTCCCCTTCATCTGCAACTTGCAGTATAGCGCAATTGTTTTTCTTTTTTACAGTTATACGTACCGGTTTGGTAGTAGGTGTGTACTTTAAGGCATTTTCTACCAGGTTGCTCAATGCCATTTGCAGCATCAACTTGTCGCCAACTATTTCGGTATCAACCATTTCCTCCATTTCAAAACGGTTGGGGTAACGCCCTTCATATTCATGTATACTTTCTTCCACAATCTCTGCAAGATTCAATGCTTCTTTAGCCGGCACATACTGCTTGCCTTCTATTTGCGACGCCAGCAGCATATTGTTGCAAAGGTCATTGAGCCGATTGGCCTCTTTCACACACCTTTCTATCAGCATGTTCCGTTTATCTAAATCCAGTTGGTGGCGTTCCAGTGTTTGCAGGTTCAGCTTCATGGCCGCTATAGGCGATTTCAATTCATGTGTTACCGATAGCATGAAGTTGTTCTGCTGGCGCGACAGGCGGATGCTTCTGCGAAAAGAAGAATATACCACTGCAGCACCTATAAATATCACAATAAGAAA
Source organism: Flavipsychrobacter sp. (assembly GCA_036406055.1). Classification (GTDB taxonomy): domain Bacteria; phylum Bacteroidota; class Bacteroidia; order Chitinophagales; family Chitinophagaceae; genus Polluticoccus. Next base: position 3,090 of record DASWWE010000063.1, read on the forward strand.
AGTAGAGCCCTCACCTATATATTGCTTGGTGCGCCTGTTCTTCTTATCCTCAATTTCATGCAGGCGAGATGCAAACATCAATGGCTGTGCATTGCTATCTACCTGTGAACGAAGGGTGAGGAGTTCCTGCTCTGATATTTGTACAGATTGCTTTTGCAGGCTGAAACCCCAGAAAACATATGCTGCTACTATATATGCCAGCAGCAATATTTGTATAGTAGTAGAAAAGCGCATAAGTCTAGGTATTATCTGTTGTCGGCTAAAGGTTTTTTCTCTATCCGCAAGCCTACCTGCATTATTTCCGGTAGTGGATTAACCCGCATATTCTGCTCCAGCTTTATTTCCCAGGTACCCTTTTTGCGGAGCATTACCGTATCGCCGTCGTTCGATATAGGCATCCGTTGTTCCCATATAGCACCCATGCCGCGCCCCATCCATTTACCACTCGGTTCTGCAAGGGGTATCTCTATACGTGCTTTTTGAAATACGCTATCGCCCGGCGCCTTGGTATATATCCATACCCATATATTAGAATAAGGATATGCTTCCGTATGCCTTATAAGAAAAAACAGGTTGTAGCGTGCGTTCGTATCCGTTACATCAAATTTGAAAGAAGGACGGAAGGTATTATCCCATGCGTTTTTAGGTATTGTATGCTCCTTTTGGTAATAAGGCGATGGCAGGCAACCGGCCATTCCTGATGCCACGCAAAAAAATACAATACCCCAGATAGTACGAAACATGTATAGACAGCTTGATAGATGTTGCAAAGATAAACTTATGGTTACAAGATATTCAGCACTTGCTCTTTCGCCTTTTCCAGCTCGTCTTTCATATTGATGACCAATTGCTGTATCTCGGCATGATTGGCCTTGGAACCCAGT
>DASWWE010000064.1:0-46518 GCA_036406055.1 Flavipsychrobacter sp.
CATTTATCTGCTCTTTGTCTAGTTGTATGGCCAGAGAGCGGTCACCTATTTTGCGCAGCGAATAGCCGCTACTGTCTTTATAGTTGAAAAGCATTACGGTAGAAAAGCCATTTTCCAGCTTCAGTTCTTTTTTTACCTGTCGGCCTTTAATAGTAATCAGGTATGTGCCCGAATATTGAGTAATCCCTTCCTGATTGGCAGGAGGGTCTATTACTACCGCATATTCTATTATGCCTTCAGAAAATAATTGCTGTGCCATCACCATACCGGGCAGCATCAGTAACATTATCAGCAGGCATAGGTGTAGTAATCGTATCATGCACCGGGGTATTGGTCTTATTTAAATTTACGACATTTTGTACTACTACTAAATAAAAAAGCTCCGTTTGACGGAGCTTTTACAATATGTTGATACTAAAAAAATTACTGGTGTGTAAACTTACGTGTAGCAAGTACGTGACCTTGTGCATCCAGCATACGCAGGAAGTAAATGCCTGAAGGTATGTTTTGAATATCCAGTTTGGCACTGTTTCCTGAAACTCTGTAAACAGTAACAGCTTTACCTATCAGGTTGTAAACTGTTATGTTTTTTACATCCATATTGCGGTCAAACACTACATTGATCTCATCGCGTGCGGGGTTAGGATATACTACGATATTATCTCCTTTTGAGTTGCTAACACCTGCCACACTTGTAGCGAATTTATTGAACTGGAAAACAACAGTATCAGTAGTATTCACAGTTTTTAATTCAGCTGTAACATAGTATGGGCCGGGTCCACTTGCCGATGTCAGATCGCCGTATTGTATTTTGAAGGGTGCTGTACCGGAAGCTACGATATCGTCTGTAGTTTGTGTGGTAGCGCCACTTAAGACACTAGAAGAATAGCAAGTAACGTTATCGCAAAGGCCAAATGCTGTAACCCAAGCAGTACCCGCAGGTAAAGTGTGGCTTATAACCCTCCAGTCAACTTTCAGGTTACCGCTGGTTTTATTTGTTATATAGTTGAAAGATTCAAAACCAGTATTAGCAGCGTATGCTTTCACAGTGTCTTTCTGCATGGTAAAATCTTGCGCAGTAGCTGCAGATGCTACACCAACAACACTTAATAAAGCAAGTACAAATTTCTTCATTACAATCAATTTACAGCAGCAAATTACATATTATATATAGTATATCCAAGTTTAGTATGTCATCGAATGTTAAAATTTCCCTATGAAATCATTGGGCAATTTTATTTCGTACATTGCTAAAGGATACAATATACAAGAAATAATTTATATATATGCATAAGATGAAAAAGTATGCAGGTTTTTTGGGTGGATTTGGTGCTGCCTGCATCCTGGGGGTATTTATTCAGGCAAAAACAGCAGATTCATACTTCGAGATATCTAAAAACCTGGACATATACACAACGCTTTTTAAAGAACTGAATACGTACTATGTAGACCCTATAGAACCGGGTAAAATGATGAAAACAAGCATCGATGCCATGCTTGAGAACCTGGACCCATATACCAACTATATTACCGAATCGGATATAGAAGAATATGAATTTCAGACAACAGGCAAATATGGTGGTATAGGTGCGAACATGCGAAAAAAAGATGATAAAATATATGTAGGTGAGGTGTATGAGAACAGCCCGGCATTTACTGCAGGCCTACACCCGGGTGATGAGGTGATAGCTATAGATAAGCAATTGCTGAAGGGTAAGGATATAGATGACATCAGTCTATTGCTGAAGGGTTCTCCCGGCACACAGTTCACCATGCGGATAAAAGATGCCTATACCGGTACGGAAATTGATAAAATCATTACCCGCAGCGAAATAGAAGTATCGAGTGTGCCATATGCCGGCCTGATAGGCAAAAACAAGGATATAGCAGTGGTAAAGCTTACCCAATTTACCCCTGCATGCAGCAGGCTGGTGCGCAGCGCTTTTGATAGCCTGAAGAAAGTACAACCCAATTTAAAATCGGTAGTACTTGATTTACGTAACAATCCCGGTGGCTTGTTGAATGAAGCAGTAGCTATCTGCAACATTTTTGTAGACCGTGGGCAACTGGTAGTAATGACGAAAGGTAAAACGCCACAGCTCTCTGAAGAATTCAGGACCAGCGGTGCACCGTGGGATTTAAATATACCGGTAGCGGTGCTTATCAACCGCTCTTCGGCATCTGCATCAGAAGTAGTGGCCGGTACACTGCAAGACCTGGACCGTGCTGTAATTGTAGGGGAACGTTCTTATGGCAAGGGGCTGGTACAGGTAACGCGTCCACTGGGCTATAATGCTAGGCTGAAACTAACGACAGCCAAATACTACACACCGAGTGGCCGTTGCATACAGGCAATAGACTATACGCATCGCAATCCTGATGGTAGTGTAGGCCATGTGCCCGATTCACTGAAGAAAGAATTTAAAACCAAGGCCGGCAGGCGTGTACTGAGTGGTGGTGGTGTAGACCCCGATGTATTGGTAGCAGAGGATGATATCAGCAAGCTGGCTATCACGCTGTATATCAAAAACTACTTTTTCGATTACGCTACGCAGTATGCCAAACAAAATAAAACAATAGCCCCTGCAAGTACATTTGCCCTGGCTGATGCAGACTTTGCAGCGTTTGGTAAATGGTTGGAAAATAAAGATTATTCATACAAAACGGAAACAGAGATAGCGCTTGATTCATTCAGACAGGCGGCTACACGCGATAAATCGTTCGACGCGGTGAAAGGTGAATATAACGCACTGCTTACAAAAGTATCGCATGATAAAAAACAAGACCTGGCAAAGCATAAGGCAGAGGTGATGCGTATACTTGAAAATGAAATCGTATCTCGTTACTACTATCTCCGCGGACGCATAGAAAACAACATGCGTACCGATGAAGATGTACAAAAAGCACTAAGCCTGCTGGAACAGCCTGCGCAATACCAGGCACTATTAGTACCTAAGAAATAGTATAAAATATAGTTTAATTATAAAGAGCAAGGCCACTACGTATTGTAATGGCCTTGCTCTTTATTTTATATCGTTTTTACAGCTTGAATTTTATCAGGTCGTCGGCAATTTTCCTGTCGTTGCTAAGGCGCGGTACTTTGTTCTGCCCGCCCAGCTTGCCTATAGATTTCATGTATTCGATGAATGCATTTTTCTGTAGCGGCCGGATTTTTAAGGTTTGCAGGATGTTGCCTGTTATCAGGTCGTCATAATAAATATTCTTTTGGCGCAGGTGGCTATCCACTGTCTGCCGGAAAGCTTCCAGGTTGTCGGGCACCCGTTCGAAAGATACCAGCCATTCATGATACGGCAATTCGCCATCAGTATGTATCATAGGTGCTACGGTAAACTCTATAATATGTGCATTGTGTTCCTTTGCAGCCAGCAGCATGGCATGATCTACCTCTTCACCTATCACGTGTTCGCCAAAGGCAGAGATATAATGCTTGGTGCGCCCGGTTACAACTATACGATACGGGTCGAGGCTTACAAACCTTACCGTATCGCCAATATTATAGCCCCATAGTCCTGCATTGCTGTTTACAATCAGTGCGTAGTTCTCCCCCAGTTTTACATCTGCCAGGGAAAGGCGTGTAGGGTTTTCATTGAATACCTCGCCTGCGGGTATAAACTCAAAGAAGATGCCTGAGTTGGTATTCAGCAGCAGCCCTTCCGTATCCAGTGTATCCTGGAAGGCAAAAAAGCCTTCGGATGCGGGAAATGTTTCAACCGTGTCTACAGGCCTGCCCAGGCTTTCAAACAGCTTGGAGCGATAAGGCTCGAAGTTGACCCCGCCGTGCACAATGACCTGCAGGTTAGGAAACAGTTCTTTTATTTTCTTACCACCGCTGCGCTCCATCAGCCAGTCAAAATACATTTGCACCCATGGCGGTATACCGCTTATCAGCGTCATGTTTTTATTGATGGTTTCTTCTACTATGCGGCCTAGCTTTTCTTCCCAGTCTTCTATACAATTGGTTTCGTATGATGGCAACTGGTTGCCGCGCAGGTAGCCGGGTATAAAGTGGTTCACTATGCCGCTAAGCCTGCCGGTAGGTATACCGCCCACGCGTTCCAGCACGGGCGAGCCTGAAAGGAATATCATCTTGCCATCAGCAAAAGCAGTATTACCGCTTTCTACCATATAGCATAGTAGTGCATTCCGCGCCGTGTCTATGTGGTTCGATATGGAATCTTTAGTGATGGGTATGTATTTAACGCCGCTGGTAGTGCCCGATGTTTTGGCAAAATAGATGGGCTTGCCTTTCCAAAGCACATTTTGCTGCCCGGCCTTTATTTGCTCTATATAGGGTTTAAAAGCCTCATAATCGCGTATGGGTACTGCTTGTGTATATTCTGTATGTATTTTTACATCCTGCAGGTTATGGTCTTTGCCAAAGGTGGTGCGGCTGCCTGTTTTCAGTAGTTGCTGCAGTATAGCCTGCTGGTCGGCCACGGCAGTATTCATACTCTTGCGTATGCGTCCATGTACGATAGCGGCATACGGTTTGGCCAGGAAAGATTTTATCTTCATCTCGCAAGCTTCAAGTCTCAAAAATACAATTCTGCCAAAGAGTTTCTTTATAAATATAGAAGTAATATGAGCGGCCTGCGCAATAACAGATAGGGGATTAAACTAATTATAAAAATTTATTTGCTAAAAACCAAAAAAGTATATTAACTTTGCGCGAAATATTTTAGGAGCGTCATGTTTGCGATTGTAAATATAGCAGGTCAACAATTCAAAGTTAGAAAAGACGACGAATTGTTTGTTCATCGCCTTGAAGGTAATGTAGGCGATAAAGTTGAGTTTTCAGAAATACTGATGACTGCAAATGGTGGAAGTGTAAACCTTACCAATTCTATAAAAGTGAAAGCTGAGATAGTTGATCACCTGAAAGGTGATAAAGTGATCGTTTTCAAAAAGAAACGCCGTAAAGGTTACCAAAAGAGCAATGGTCATCGCCAGTATCTGACAAAAATCAAGATAAGCGATATTGCTTAATTTAAATTTTTTGTAAATTCGTAAATAGTAAGAATAAGAAATGGCACACAAAAAAGGTGAAGGTAGTGTAAAGAACGGCCGCGACTCGCAAAGTAAGCGCCTTGGTGTAAAAATATATGGTGGTCAGCCGGCTATATCTGGCAACATCATCGTTCGTCAGCGTGGCACACAATACCACCCTGGTAATAATGTAGGTATCGGTAGAGATTTTACCATATTTGCAATAAAAGATGGTATCGTGGAGTTTCGCAAGACACGTACCAAAACATTGATATCAGTGAAAGAATTTTCAGCTACAGCCGAAGCCTAACCCCTTCGGTTGTTTGCCATAAAGGTTTTTTGTTTAACCCTTAAATTCACACAGTTATGGCAACAGCAAAAAAAGCAGCTCCTAAAAAGGCTGCAGCCAAAAAAGCAGCTCCAAAAAAAGCTGCTGCAAAAAAAGCGGCTCCTAAAAAAGCTGCAGCCAAGAAAGCAGCTCCTAAGAAAGCTGCTGCAAAAAAAGCGGCTCCTAAGAAAGCTGCTGCAAAAAAGGCGGCTCCTAAAAAAGCTGCTCCTAAAAAAGCTGCAGCCCCTAAAAAGGCCGCTGCGAAGAAAAACGCAGGCCCTAAAAAGGCAGCCGCTAAAAAATAAGGTTTTAATTTTTAGCGATTTAGAAAGAGGTTGTATCATACAACCTCTTTTTTGTTTTTTATGCAAATCGTTAAATATCAACAGCCCTGTTATGGAAACAAACCATAGAGGTATCTTATAGGCATAATAGTGCAGGGTGGTAATTGCCCTTTATTTAGTTTAATTTCGCAACGTTTTTAGTTACAGTAAAAACAAACAGTATGGAAAATTTTGAAGAGCGCCAGGGAAACCATGGCATGGCAAGGTTCAGGGCTATAATGCATTTGGGTATGGGTGTGTTTTACCTCATCATAGGTATGCTCATCATCTACATCAAGGCCTTTGGTGCTATGGAGCTGCCTACCGGGTTTGCCTATGTGCTGGGCAGCTTGATGCTGGCTTACGGCCTGTTTCGCATATGGCGCGGATGGATGGATATGAGACAGATGAAAAAGCGTTAACACACAATGATTTTACAGAAAAGTGACAGGGCTGTTAAATTAATGTTACAACATAAATAGGTTTCATTCGTTTTTTTGAAATATTGACTAAAATTGCATCCCCATGCAGGGTATTAAAAATATATTGGCTGGTTTGGCAATGAGTTTGCTGTTTGTTTCCTGCGGAAATGACGGCGTGAAACAGCCTACAGATACACTCAGCAGCGGCAACATAAAAATAAGTGTTGACGAAACTTACAAGCCTATTATAGAAGAACAGCTAAAAGTATTTGACAGCAGTTTTCCGGAGGCGAATATTACGGTGGAATACAAGCCGGAAGCCGATTGTATTAAAGACTTTTTGAATGATACTACCCGGCTGATATTAGTGACGAGAGAGTTGAGTGCAGATGAGAAGAAGGTATTGGAGAGTAAGAAAGTAGTACCTACATCGCTGGCCATAGCCAAAGATGCGGTGGCTGTTATTGTAAATAATAATTCAGCCGATACGGTACTCAGCGTAAGCCAGGTGAAAGGGATACTAACAGGTATTTATAAAACCAAATACACCGTAGTATTCGATAACCAGGGCTCCAGCACATTGCGGTATGTTATGGATTCGCTGCTGCCGGGTCAAAAACTGGGTGCGAATGTATTTGCCGCTAAAAGTGCCGACTCTGTGATACGGTATGTGGCTAATAATGAAGGAGCCATCGGCTTTGTAGGTGTTAGCTCGGTAAGCGATTTTACAGACCCTGAAGGGCTGGCATTTATAAAAGATGTAAAAGTGGTGAGCATACTGAATGATTCACTGCAGAAAACATACAGGCCATACCAAGGCTATATAGCCCCCAACTGGTACCCGCTGACGCGCAACCTGTACTTTATACATCGTGAAACATATTTCGGTTTAGGCACCGGCTTTGCTAATTTCCTGGCAAGGGAACGCGGACAACTGATATTTAAGCAGGCAAGGCTTTTTCCGCTGCGCAGCAATATCATTTTCAGGGAAGCGGCAGTAAACCCTAACCCGCAACAATAGTCTAACTGATACGATACTAAATAAAACTATATAGAAGCACTGTTACTACAAACAGGAAAAGTATGAAAATGAAACAACCAATAGTAATGATGGCTGCTGCCCTGACGCTAAGTGTTAGCGTAAAGGCACAGACACTGGAAGAAGGTATTAAGATGTATAACTATGAGCGCTACGAAACTGCTAAAAAAGTTTTAACACCGCTTGCAGGTACTAACCCTTTGGCCAACTATTACCTGGGCCTATCTGAACTGCAACTAGGTAATAAAGATGCTGCAAAAGCATTATTCCAGAGAAATACGGATAATTATGCCAATATGGGTGGCCTGGTGCGTATAGCCTTTGTAGAAGGCCGCCCGGCAGAAGGTAACCAACTGGCTACGGCACTGGCAGGTAAAGCAAAAAGAAAAGAATGGGAGCAACTGAAATATGCTGCTGATGCCATTACTTATACCACAGGCGGCGATTATCAACTGGCTGTAAACTGGTATAAAACAGCGCTGGCCAACTACGACAATATGGATATGCGCCTTTCATTGGGTGATGCGTACCAGAAAGTACCGGGCGGTGGTGGTGAAGCCATGACCAGCTACGAGAAAATAGTAGAGAAAGACCCTAAAAACTCACTGGCTTTTTCTCGCATAGGTAAGCTATGGTACGATGCTAAAAACTACAAACTGGCGCTGGAAAACTGGGAAAAAGCTAAAGAAGCCGACCCTAAAAATCCGCTGCCTTACAGAGACCTGGCCGATGCGTATAGCTATGTAGGTAAATACGACCTGTCTAAACAAAACCTGGAAAAATACCTGGAATATTCTGACAAAACAGATGAGGATATGGAAAGGTATATGGATATCCTGTTCCTGTCTAAAGACTATAAAGGTGCTGTATCAAAAGCAGAAGAATTTATCGGTAAAGGCAAAACAAAACCACGCTATTATGGTATCCTGGCTTTCAGCCAATATGAACTGGGCGATTCTGTAAATGCACTGAAAAATGCAGATATCTATTTCCAGAAACAAGATCCTAAGAAAATATATCCTAACGACTACAGGCAGTATGGTAAGATACAGCTGCAGAATAGCAGGGTAGAAGAAGCTGATAAATACTTCAACAAGGCGGTAGATATGGATACTTCTAAAAACAAATCGGAAGCTTTCCGCGAAAATGCTGAAGCATTGCGTGCTGCCAGAGAGTGGATGATGGCTTACAAATGGTATGACAGGCTGATACGCCAATATCCTGATGATGCTAAGGCACTGGATTATTTCTATGCCGGCTTTTCTGCCTACTATGGCCGCGATTATAATGCTGCTGCTAAGGCATATGAGGCAATGGAAGCTAAATTCCCTGATCAGCCCTCTGCTACCTACTGGAGGGGCCGGACAGCTGCCGCCATCGATAACGAAGGTAAAGAAGGTACTGCCGTGCCATTTTATACGAAATGGATGGAGCTGAACATACAAGGCTATGAGCGCAAGCCTAATGACCTGATGCAGGCATATCAATATCTTTCTCTGTATTACTACAATAAGAGTGATAAGGACAATACGATTAAGTATGTAGAAAAAATAGAATCTATTGAGCCGGGCAATGCGCTGGCAAAACAAATAAGGGAAGCCTTGAAATCGGGTGGTAACAAGGCTAAATGATGTAAGTAATTGTTTGTAGATGATGCCCTGTTTTTACTAACAGGGCATCTTTTTTAATGCGAAGGGCAAAAAATATATCTGTTATTTTGGCTGCATGAAATATATCTGTTACCTTTGCACTCCTTAATTTAAAGAATACCACCCGTAAGGGTAAAAAGAATAAGTTATGAAACGTACGTATCAACCAAGCCGCCGTCGTCGTAAATCAGTACATGGTTTCCGCAAGCGTATGCAAACTGCTAATGGTCGCAAAGTATTGGCTTCTCGCCGCGCAAAAGGACGTCATAAACTGACTGTTTCTGACGAAAGCCGCCTGAAATAATCTTTTAAATTCAACTGCCATTCGTAATACTTTAAAAGCATACGAGCGGCTGAAGCGCGAGCAACATATTGATACGCTTTTCCGGGAAGGGAAAGCGTTTTCTTTTTTCCCGGTACGGTTTATCTACCGTACCATTCCGCGCAATGCCGGGGCTTCGCCTGTACAGGCCGGCTTTTCCGTGCCCAAAAAGAAGTTTCGAAAATCGGTACATCGCCACCGTGTGCTACGCCTGCTGCGCGAAGCATGGCGGCTGAATAAGCACCCGCTCTACGAGGCCATGCCTGCGGAACTGCAATTGCATGTTTTCATTATTTTTACCGCTACCGAGCTGCCTGAATTTGCCACCGTGCAGGAAATGGTGCAGAAAGGCATAGCACGCTTTTGTAACGACCTAAAGGCGGTAGATGCGTAAGCTATTCTCCATACTGTTCATCTGGCTTATTAAGGTGTACCAAGCCTTTATATCGCCTCTATTCGGGGCTAAATGCCGCTATACACCCAGCTGTTCTGCCTACGGACTGGAAGCCATCAAGAAATACGGCCCTTGGAAAGGCGGGCGTATGGCACTAAAGCGCATTCTTTCCTGCCACCCATGGGGTGGGCGTGGGTACGACCCTGTGCCGTAATGGTTGAAGTTTAAACCACTTTCCTATTTTTACAGCATGTTCTATTCATTCAAAGGTTTTATACCTGTGGTGCACCCATCGGCTTTTGTGCATCCGCAAGCGGTGGTAACGGGCAATGTGGTGATAGGTAAAGATGTATATATAGGCCCCGGTGCTGCCCTGCGTGGCGATTGGGGGGGCATCGTAATAGAAGATGGCTGCAATGTGCAGGAAAATTGCACCATCCATATGTTTCCCGGTGTTACAGTGGTGCTGAAAGAGGGCGCGCATATAGGTCACGGTGCTATTATACATGGTGCTACCATAGGCCGCAATGTGCTGGTGGGTATGAACAGTGTGATAATGGATGAGGTGGAAATAGGTGATGAATGCATCATTGGTGCCTTATCATTCATTAATGCCAATACCCAAATACCCCGTCGAAGCCTGGTGGTGGGCAACCCCGGCAAAATAATAAAGGAAGTGAGCGATGATATGATAGGCTGGAAGACCAAAGGCACCCGGTTATACCAGGCCCTGCCGCAAGACTGCCGCGATAGCTTGCAGGCCTGCGAGCCACTGGCCGAAATACCTGCAGACAGGCCGCAGCAGGAAGCCCTGTACGATACCTGGAATAAGATAAAGAATGGCTAACTGATTGATGATAAATAAGAAAGCCCTGCATGTGCAGGGCTTTCTTATTTTAAAGCGTTTATAAATTAAGCTTCAGAATTAACCAGTTCGTTTACAAACTTAGCTACTGATGCTATGCGTGCATGGTTCAGTGCGTAGTGGATGAATTTACCATCGCGCTCTGTGATAACGATGTCTGCACGGCGCAGGATAGCCAGGTGCTGAGAAGCAACAGACTGCTCCAGGCGCAGTTTAACATAGATATCAGTAACATTCATGCGTTTATTTTCTTCCAGCAACTTGACAATCTGCTGACGTAATTTGTGGTTAATGGCCCTCAGTGTCATTGCTGCACTCTTTACCGCCATGTAGTCCAGTTTAATCTGTTCGTTCGAACCTTCATCTTTGCGAATAACCAGCGTGTTTGCTGACATAGTCGTTTCCATTTACAAGTTGATTTTATAATAAACAAAAAGAGTAATAATACATTTTCTTGAAAGAGCTAGGGTTGGTTATCTGTAGTGATTTGCGGGCATGCAAACATACGCCAATATCAAATATGAACCAAAGTCATATTGCTGAAATCTGTTAAACCACCGTTAAAATGTGGATAAATTTAAAGATGTAATTTCGTAACTAATTGTTTTTCTTTGAATTATGCGTATAAACTTGTTTCAGGTAATATGGCTCTGCTGTGGGCAAATTGACAAAACTATTACAATTAAATTGTTGAAAAGCATATGAAGCCCAGCTTGTTGCATCTACAACATTTTTATTATAGAAGCCCGTAACATCTGATTGAAATAAATTATTAATAACATCTGTAATGTCGCCTGCCAGCAATATTTTCCCTATATGTTTTTGTTTAACATTAGTTAGCTCATCCTCAGTAAAATGTGTTGGGGGAACAACGATTTCTAATTTATTGTTATATAAGGAAAAGAAGTGTTCTTTTTCTCTGGCAGTTAATATTCCTCCAAAAAAATCATATTCAGATGAATTATTATAAAATTCCTTAAGAATTAATAGTAATAATCTGCTATGCATCATTAGCGGAATATGAAGGGCATAGCAAATACCCTTTGCGGTAGCTAAACCAATGCGTAAGCCTGTATAAGAGCCCGGGCCGCCACACAGTGCTATGGCCGATAGCTGTTGCAAGGTTATGTCCGCAGCTTTCAGCACCTCGTCTATATGATTATTAATGAACGAGGCATGGTTGCGCTGCCCGTTATTTTCTATTACGCTCAGTAGCTGCCCATCGTGGCTCAGGGCCACAAGGCTGTTATCGGTAGCGGTATCTATGTGTAATATATAAGCCATTACAGTGTGCAAATGTAAGCAGCGTATTACATTTGTAGCATGGAAAAGAAAATCATTCGCACAGATAATGCGCCGGCACCTATAGGACCATATAACCAGGCCGTACAGTTCGGCAATATGCTATTCGTATCGGGCCAGATAGCTATTGACCCAAAGACCAACGAGTTATATACCGGCGATATACAAACGGAAACCAAACTGGTAATGGAAAACCTGAAAGCCATACTTACAGAAGCGGGTATGGACTTCAGCAACGTGCTGAAAAGCACGATCTTCCTGATGGATATGGGCCAGTTTGCACAGGTGAATGAAGTATATGGCAGCTACTTTACCGAAAACCCGCCCGCCCGCGAAACCGTACAGGTAGCGGGCCTGCCTAAAGGCGTGAAAGTGGAAATAAGTGTAGTAGCGGCTAAATAATTTTGGCAATAGCTAATTTGATAATTCAGCAAATTAGCTGAAGAAATAAGCCCCGCAATTGCGGGGCTTATTTCTTATATAATATCGAATTGCTTGAAATGATGTTTGAAGTGCTTGCCGTGCAGAATGAGCCATTCAGCATGGGTCAAAGCGCCAAGCCTGGGGTGCACATGCGTAGCATCTGGATTTTCTCTATAACGTAAATTGAAATCTGCCAGTTCAAGCTTCAATGCTCCAACAGCTTTAGAGAGATCTTCGTGCTCATACACAGGTGGGCCATCGGGTATGGTAGGGCTTTTCAGCCCCATAGGGAATTCCATATCTGTGTATACCATTTGTGCTTTTATAGCATTCCCTTCTTCTACGGTAGTGTGCTGCTGCAGCGCCAATTTGCCGCTGGAAATTTTTATTGTTGTAGCCAGGTGTTCTACCATTTGCTGGGCTGTCATTCCGCCCCACAATGGTTTCGAATCGGCTTGCAGTTTATTCAGTCTATCTATCGTTTCGTCTATGTTGCTTATCGTTATCATCGTAGCTATCTTTTTTAATTCTTCTTCACCTCTTTAGCAAACGTATCTTTCAAGCCTACCGTGCGGTTGAATACTAAATGTTCAGGTGTGCTATCCTTATCCACCGCAAAGTAGCCTTTGCGCAGAAACTGGAATTGCTTACCGGCTGTAGCGTTGGCCAATGCAGGCTCTATATACACAGCAGGCAATACATGTAGCGAATCGGGATTGATATAGTCTTTAAAATCCCCTTCCTCGCTTGATGGGTCTTCTACCTTGAACAGGCGGTCGTACAGGCGCACTTCGGCAGTTTTGGCCGTAGCCACATTCACCCAGTGTATGGTGCCTTTTACATGTATGCCGCTGGTATCGCTACCGCTCTTGCTTTCTGGTATGTAGGTGCAATGTATCTCTGTTACCTTGCCGCTATCATCTTTTACAAAGCTGTCGCATTTTACAATGTAGGCATGTTTCAGGCGCACCATCAGGCCCGGCCCCAGGCGGAAGAATTTCTTGGGTGGTTCTTCCATAAAGTCTTCGCGTTCTATCCACACCTCGCGGCTGAAAGGCATCAGGCGGTGACCGCCGTTCTCATCTTCAGGGTTGTTCTCAGCGTTCAGCTCTTCTGTTTGTCCTTCAGGATAGTTGGTAATTACCAGCTTCACGGGATCCAGTACGGCCATTACGCGGTTGGCTGTTTTGTTTAGTTGCTCGCGCACATGAAACTCCAACAGGCTCAGGTCTACAATATTTTCGCGCTTGGCTATACCCACTGTATCACAAAAGTTGACGATGGCTTGTGCAGGATATCCCCGGCGGCGCATACCGCTAACGGTAGGCATACGCGGGTCGTCCCAGCCAGCTACGTGCTTTTCATTTACCAACTGTAGCAGTTTGCGCTTGCTCATGACTGTATAAGTAAGGTTGCGGCGGGCAAACTCGTACTGGTGCGATGGAAATATCTCCAGCTTTTCTATAAACCAATCGTACAGCGGGCGGTGGTGTATGAATTCCAGCGTGCATATACTGTGGGTGATGTGCTCTATGCTATCGCTTTGCCCATGTGCAAAATCATACATCGGGTATATGCACCACTTATCGCCTGTGCGGTGGTGGTGTGCATGTTTTATCCGGTACATCAGCGGGTCGCGCATCAGCAGGTTGGGGTGTGCCATATCTATTTTGGCACGCAGCACCTTTTCGCCATCCTGGTACTTGCCTGCCTTCATATCGGCAAACAGTTGCAGGTTTTCATCAACACTACGGTCGCGGTATGGGCTGTTTTTGCCCGGCTCGTGTGTAGAACCTTTGGTAGCGGCTATTTCCTCGGCGGTGCTATCATCTACATAAGCCAATCCTTTTTTAATAAGGGTAACGGCAAATTCATACATCTGGTCGAAATAGTCCGATGCATAGAATTCATTGTCCCAGCTTTTGCCAATAGCATCGCTCAGCCATTTGATGTCGTATTTTATGCTTTCTACATACTCGGTATCTTCGGTTACCGGGTTGGTATCATCAAACCTCAGGTTGGTTTTGCCATTATATTTTTTGGCAAGGCCAAAGTTGAGGCATATAGATGACGCATGCCCTATATGCAGGTAACCATTCGGTTCCGGCGGAAAACGGGTATGGATATACTCATACTTGCCCTCGGCAAGATGTTGTTCAATGATTTCTTCTAAAAAATTGAGACTTTTCTCTTCGCTCATGGGCGCAAAGGTACGCTTTGTAAGAAATTGTTTTAAGTGCACTTAAAATCAGAGCGACAACACTACACCCGCCTCCAGCGATATGACATAATTACGAAGCCTTTGGTCGTAAAAAGTGGTGTTGTCTTTTAGTATAGATGTCATCATATACCTGAATTTAGGGCCGGCCACCACGCTCAGATGATTGGCAACACGCAGTTCAACATCTAATCCCCCGTTGGCCCACAAACTGATGGTACGGTATATGTTCGAAAAGTTACTGCCTTTTACATAGTCGGTACTAAACATGGAATTATCTGAAACAAGCTTGCTTTTAGTGCCGAGGTTATACGATACATCTGCGCCTACATGAGGTACAACAGATAAGCGGTTGCCAACGCCTATTTTATAGGCAGCGCGTGCCGGTATAATAAGATGACTGTATACATACCGCAGTTCGCCTTTATACATAGTGTTGTTCTGCAGTAAAAAAACCAGGTCTTTTTCAGTGAAGCCTGATGTCATATAACCGAGGCCGGTTTCCAATCGCAGGCCAGCAAGCTGATAGCCAACTATTACCTGCCCCATATAGCAGCTTTTAAAGCCTGTATTTCTTAATGGCACAAACAGGCCGCTTGAAGTAGCATTGCCTAAGCCCAGGCCAATGGAAGGCTTCAGGTAAAAATCTGCCTTGGCAGTAGTTGTAAGCACAGTGCAAAGGAGTGCGGTAACGAGCGATTTCTTATTTATCATAATGACTAATTAACTAAATAGCTTTTTGGCTTTATTGTCCCAGGTTCATCGTCAATCCAAGGTCCAGAGTTATAGAATATAACCTTTGAGATGAATTGGACAAGGGGGAACGGTTGAATGTAGTGATCATATAGTAAAGGGAAGGCGCTACAGATACCGCCAGCTTGGGCGATACATCGTAAGAGATATTCAAATGCGTGGTGCTGTATACGCCCATCGTATTACCAAAGTTCGAAACAGCGTTAGCGGGTATGGTTTGTTTTCTATGTGTTTTCATTGTTTCCAGTTCATAACGGCCGTTTAGGGTGTACCACAACGCTATGCCCGTTTGCGGAATGAAATGAAAACGATTGTTAAGCGGCATATCGTAGCCCACCAGTACGGGCAACAATAATTGATTATAATAGTAAGTAACAGAGCCGGAATCAACGGTATTATTAATATCGGCAAACATAATGTTGGTAATCTTATAACCTATTCTCATATAGGTAACGCCTGCGCTGATGTCAAAACGATTGACACGATAACCTAAGGCCAGGCCGCCATAAGTAGCCGGTGTTTTAGCATAGGTAGTGGTATTGATGGTTTGGGAGCGCTGACTAAGATTGCCAGTGCCTACGCCTGCAGAAGGTTTAAAGTAAAATTTCGTTTGTGCAGTTGCGGGCATATTTGCCAGCAGCAACAGGGATATTATGATTTTTACTGCGTTCATTATACACTTATTTACAGGTATCCATGTCATTGGATTATATGTGATATGGACGGATTCCTAAGATAATAGGTTACTAAATTAAAGCATGATAACTCATACATAACCTACTTATTGCTCTTATTATTACTTTTATCCGCATTTTTATTAGGATTATGACAGAAAGGATGCAACGACCCGTGCGTGTGCTGGTAGCAAAGGTGGGTCTTGACGGGCACGACCGTGGTGCCAAAGTGATAGCAACTGCCCTGCGCGATGCAGGTATGGAAGTAATATATACCGGCCTGCGCCAAACACCCGAAATGGTGGTGAACACGGCTTTGCAGGAAGATGTAGACGCTATAGGCATCAGCATACTCAGCGGTGCGCACAATACGGTATTCCCCAAAGTGATGCAACTGATGAAGGAGAAAGGCCTGGAAAATGTGTTGCTGACAGGTGGCGGCATCATACCCGAAGAAGATATGCAGGAACTCTATAAGGCAGGGGTAGGCAAGCTGTTTGCCCCCGGCGCACCCACTACTGAAATAGCCACATACATAACTGAATGGGTGCAAAAACACCGCAGCCAACTATTTTAATACAGATTTAATTCAAACAATTTTCACTAGAATATGTACCAAACATTATTGACAGACCTGCAGGACGGCACACTGGTAGTAACCATCAACCGTCCTGATAAGCTGAATGCCCTGAATAAGGATGTAATAGAAGAACTGGGTAAGGTGGTAGATGAGATATATAACAATGCAGATATAAAAAGCGCCATACTTACGGGTAGCGGCGAAAAAGCATTTGTAGCCGGTGCGGATATATCTGAGTTTACAACACTGGATGCTGCAGGCGGTTCGGCACTTGCAAAGAAAGGACAGGATAATGTTTTCGATAAAATAGAGAACAGCCCCAAACCTATCGTTGCTGCCGTTAATGGTTTTGCACTGGGTGGTGGTTGCGAGTTGGCTATGTCCTGCCACTTTCGCACAGCCAGCGAGAATGCCAAGTTTGGCCAGCCTGAAGTAAACCTGGGCCTGATACCGGGCTATGGCGGTACACAACGCCTGACACAACTGGTGGGCAAAGGCAAAGCGATGGAGCTGATGATGACTGCCGATATGATAGGTGCAGATGAAGCAAAAGCACTGGGCCTTGTCAACCATGTATGGCCACTGGCCGAGCTTTTGAGCAAAACCAAAGAAATTTTGCAAAAAATACATACAAAGGCTCCCATTGCTATATCAAAAGTTATATCTTGTGTGAATGATGCGGCGAAAGCGGATAGTAACGGTTTTGCCAACGAGGTGAAGCGCTTTGGTGAATGCTTTTCTACCGAAGACATGCGTGAGGGGACAACGGCTTTCTTAGAAAAAAGGAAAGCTATTTTTAAAGGAAAATAATTTTTTTATCTTCAACGCTAAAACCAGAGTACAATGCGGAAAAAGATTGTCCGTAGCCTTTTAGCCTTATGCGTTAGCGCTGCCACTATTTCTGTTAATGCCCAACCTGCTATTCCACGTGAGTATGTGGAGCATCCCGGATACTCAATGGGTATACAATTCGGCATGACCGATCTATGGGGTGACGTAGGTACCCAGAATTTTGTAGACCATTATACCAACGGCAAGTATTTTGACCAGCCATGTTTCATGGGTGGTTTATTCGGCCGTTATACAGCGCATCCTATGTTGGCGTTCCGCTTAGGCGTTAGTTATGGTACCCTGTATGCTACCGATGCCTGGAATGAAAAGAAAGCAAAGACCGCCAAGTCGATAGAAGACGATGCGTTTCAACGTTATCTGCGCAACCAGGATATAAAAGTAAGTATGTGGGAAGGTTTGTTCCAGGTAGAATTCATGCCGTTCCGTAGCAACTCTGAAAGCAGGTCTGCCGGATGGAGGCTGCAGCCTTACCTGACAGTGGGTATCGGTGGTTTCTACTACACGCCATTCAGTACTTTCATAGAACGCAATACCGGTGCTAAACGCTGGGTAAAAGTGGGCGACCTGAGCCTGGAAGGCGAGGGTTTTGAACACGATGACCCTACGCCTACGTACTCTCAGAAAACATCTTTCTGGCAGGTAGCCGTACCCGCTGGCCTTGGCCTTCGTTACGACCTGAACCGCAATATGTCGCTGGGTATCGAATACCTGTACCGTTTTACCGGCCACGACAGGCTGGATAACGTGAGCAGTGAGTACGTTACGCCCGAGTACCTGGATCGCTACCTGTCTCCTGAAAAAGCAGCAGTGGCCAAAGAAATGTACGACAAATCATGGGCTATAGACCCGAGTGTGAAACACGAAGCATGGTCTAAGCGCGGTAATAAAGAAGTGAAAGACAGCTACTCAACTATATCTATAATGTTTATATATAAATTTGAGAGCAACAAGATACCCTGGTGGTTCTAAAACCAGCGTCAACATAATGTCATTTATGGAGCGGTGTGTATAACATGCCGCTCTTTTTATAGGTAATATTTGTGATATTTGTATAATTCATTCGTAGTATGTATGCTTTCCTGGAGGGTGAACTGAGTTATAAATCCCCTTCCCTGTTATATCTTTCTGTAAACGGAGTTGGTTACGAGGTCAATATCACGCTGCAAACGTATGGCAGGGTGCAAGACCTGGAACGGTGCCGCCTGTATACCCATGTGCAGGTGCGCGAAGATGCCTGGGTGCTGTATGGCTTTGCCGATGAAACGGAACGAACCACCTTTCGCCAGTTGCTAAGTATCAATGGGGTAGGTGCTGCTACGGCGCGCATCATCCTGTCGTCGCTAACGCCGAAAGAGCTGGAACGGGCCATAGCACATGAAGATGCGCGAACGCTGGAGAGGGTGAAGGGCATAGGTGCCAAAACCGCCCAGCGTATCATACTGGAGCTGAAAGGCAAGTTGCATTTAGAAAAAAATACTGCATCTTTACCCCATACCGTACACAATACCAAAGAGGAAGATGCGTTATTTGCATTAGTGAACCTGGGTATAACGAAAACCATGGCCGAAGCTGCTTTGAAGAAAGTAAAAGATGCTGGTTCGTTAACAGTAGAAGAGCTGATAAAACAAGCACTAAGGGTGCTATAAACCTAAGAAAAGGAACGAGATTGAAGCGGAAGACAAATTTCGGGTACAAACTGTTTTTCTTTATAACATTGGTAGTGGCCATAGCGAATGCTGCTGCCCGCGATTATGAAGGAGATTTTGAGTATGAGGAGCCGGACCCGGCAGAGGACACTACCCGCAAAAAAGATACTCTCAAATTTCCCATACAAGACCGCAGCGGTGAGGCAGGCGAAAAAACGATACCTAGTATCGACCTGCAAGACCCGGCCAATGTAAACAGGTCGGTAGAATACGATCCGGAGGACAACAGGTACTACTTTACCGAAAAGCTGGGCGACCGCTACCTGCGCACTCCCAACTTCATGACCCTGGATGAGTACATGAAATATCAGGCTGAAAAAGATGAGCAATCGTATTGGCAGCGCCGTATGGATGCCCTCTCGCTTTTCAACACCAAGCCACAACTGCCTACCATGTACCGCGAAGGCATCTTCGACCGCATATTTGGCGGCAGTGGCATCGTTGTAAGGCCACAGGGTAATGTAGACGTAACCTTTGGCGGCAACTGGCAGAACATTAAGAACCCTGCATTGCCACAACGTGCACAGAAATACGGCATCTTCGATTTTGATATGCAGATGAACATCAACCTGCTGGCCACAGTGGGTGATAAGCTGAAGCTGAATATCAGTAATAATACCAAAGCCACCTTCGACTACCAGAACATACAGCGACTGGAGTATACTGGTAAAGAGGATGAGATCATAAAGAAAATAGAAGCAGGTAACGTAAGCTTCCCCCTGCGCAGCAACCTGATAAGCGGTGTGCAGTCGCTCTTTGGCCTTAAAACACAGTTGCAGTTTGGTAGGCTGTGGGTAACAGGTGTGGTATCGCAACAGCGTTCTAAAAGAAACAGCCTTACCATACAAGGTGGTTCGCAAACACAGCAATTCGCCATCAAGGCCGATGACTATGAAGAGAACCGTCACTTCCTGCTGGCACAATACTTTGCCAATAACTACAACCGCGCGCTCGAAAATTATCCCATCATCAATTCGCAGGTTACTATCAATAAGATAGAAGTGTGGATAACGAATACTACCGGTGCTACCGATGGGGTACGTACCATTTTCGGTTTTATGGACCTGGGTGAGGTATCGCCGCACAACCCGCTGGTAGCCGGTGCTGCCAAGCCGGTGCCTTATGGACTGCCCGATAATAATGTGAACCAACTATACAGCAGGCTGCAGGAAAATCCCAGTGCACGTGTACCGGGTACGGCTACCGGTGTTGTTACAGCCCTTGGTTTTACAAACAGCCTCGACTTTGAAAGCCAGACTGCGCGTAAGTTGAACCCTTCTGAATATTCTTTCAACCCGCAACTGGGTTATATATCGCTAAACACTCAGCTGAACCCGGCCGACGTGCTGGCAGTAGCATACCGCTATACTTACAACGGTAAGGTGTACCAGGTGGGTGAGTTTTCTGAAGACCTGCCGCCACTGCCCAATAGCGGTGGGGTGGTGGCCGATCAGCGTGTAATGTTTTTGAAACTCCTGAAAGGTACATCTGCACGCCCTACACTGCCTATCTGGAAGCTGATGATGAAAAACGTGTATGCATTGGGTGGCCTGGGCGTGTCGAAAGACGAGTTTCGTTTGAATGTATTGTACCAGGACCCTGGTGGTGGTGAAAAAAGATATATACCCGAAGGGGAAAAAGCAGGCCAGCCGCTTATCTCACTATTGAACCTCGACAGGCTGAACATACAGAATGACCCCAGCCCTGATGGTATCTTCGACTTTGTAGAAGGCATTACCATCAATACACAGCAAGGTAAGATCATCTTTCCTGTATTGGAACCTTTTGGCAGTGGCCTGAAACCCGCCATAGGCGACAATGCACAGCTGCAAAGGAAATATCTCTATACCATACTGTACGATTCTACCAAAACCATAGCACGCCAGTTTCAGCAAAACAACCGCTATGTTATTAAAGGGTCTTACAAATCGTCGTCTTCTTCTGAAATATTCCTGGGTGGCTTTAATATACCACAGGGTTCGGTAGCGGTATCTGCCGGTGGGCAGCGCTTGATAGAGAATGTGGACTACCAGATAGATTATGGCCTGGGCCGTTTAAAGATATTGAATACAGGTATTCTCAATTCCGGTATACCCATCAGTGTGCAGTACGAGGATAATGCCACCTTCGGTTTTCAACAGCAAAACTTTACCGGTCTTCGCCTCGATTATTATTTGAATGAGAAACTGGCATTGGGTGGTACCTTTATGCGCCTTACCGAGCGTCCGTTCACACAAAAAACAACAGTGGGTGAAGACCCTATTAAGAATACCGTATTGGGTGTGGATGCGAACTATCAATCTGAGTCGCCAGCACTTACCCGGTTCCTCGATAAACTGCCTATCTATTCTACCACAGCGCCATCACTTATCAGTGTATCGGGAGAGGTAGCCAGCCTTTTACCCGGCCACAGCAAGCAGATCAATTCGCTGGATCCCGAAGGCTCTGTATATGTAGATGACTTTGAAGGCACACGTAGCTCTTACGACCTGAAATTCCCGGCCAACTCATGGTCGCTGGCAAGTACACCGGTAGGTGCCATAGATAAAAATGGCAACCAGTTGTTTAAAGAAGGTGCGCTGAACGATAACCTGGATTACAACAAAAACAGGGCAAAATTGGCATGGTACTTTTTGGAGCCATCGCTGATAGACCCAAGTACCGGTGTGCCCGATTATGTAAAGAAAGACCCGAACCAGCATTATATACGCCAGGTGCAGCAGCAGGATGTCTTTCCCCAGAAGAACAATACAATATTACAAAGCGCCCTTTCTACATTAGACCTTGCTTACTATCCCAAAGACAGGGGCCCGTATAACTTTGATGCCAATGCATTGGATGGCAACGGTAAGCTGAAAAATCCGCAGGAACGCTGGGGTGGTATCATGCGCTCGATAGATAACAGTGACTTTGAACAATCGAATGTAGAGTTTATCGAGTTCTGGGTAATGGACCCCTTCATCGGCAATCCTGCTTCACAGGGTGGTTCGCTGTACATTAACCTGGGCAACATATCGGAAGATGTACTGAAAGATTCCCGTAAATTCTTTGAGAACGGTATTACTGTTCCTAAAAATGTATCGCAACTCAATAAAAGTGTATGGGGTTATTCGCCCAGCATACAGCAGCAGATAACCCGCGCATTCGATAATGATCCTGCAGCCCGTACTACGCAGGATGTAGGTTATGATGGCCTGGATAACGAAGAAGAAAAAACCTGGTTTGCGCAATACCTGGCACAGGTAGCCAGTGTGGTCACAAATCCGGATGCATTGAATGGCCTGCAGAATGACCCTTCGGGCGATGACTTCCACCATTTCCGTGGTTCTGATTATGATAATAACGAGCCGGGTGTATTGGGCCGTTATAAAAAATTCAATGGCCCGCATGGCAACTCGCCCGCTAATACCAGTGGCGAATATTCTAATGCCGGTACTACTATACCGGAGTCTGAAGACATTAACCGCGATAATACGCTGAACGAAGCAGAAGACTATTACCAGTACCGTATAGATATGAAGCCCGGTATGCAGGTGGGTAGCAACTATGTGGTGAGTATACAGGAAACGAATGTGAAACTGCCAAACGGCAGCACCGAACCAGAGCGCTGGTATCAATTCAAAATACCTATCCGCGATTACAATGCCAAGGTTGGTAACATAGCCGACTTCCGCTCCGTACGTTTCATACGTATGTTCATGAGTGGTTTCCAGGATAGTGTTATCATGCGTTTTGCAAGGCTGGAGCTGGGCCGCAACAACTGGCGCCGCTATATGTTCTCATTGCAGAACCCCGGAGAGAATATTCCGGAAGATGACCAAAACTCCGTTGACTTTGCCGTAACATCGGTGAGCCTGGAAGAGAATAGCGATCGCCAGCCCATACCATATGTAATACCACCTGGTGTCAACCGCCAGCAAGCAAATGTTGCCAATGGCCAGAGCATACAGCTGAATGAACAGGCACTATCGCTGCAGGTGTGCAACCTGAAAGATGGTGATATGCGTGCCGTGTTTAAAGAAGTGGGTGTGGATATGCGCCAGTTTAGCAAGCTGCGTATGTTTGTACATGCGGAATCGCGCCCTGAGCAGCAGCCGGTGAAAGATGGCGACCTGCGTGGTGTGATACGTATAGGTAGCGACTTTACCAATAACTACTACGAATACCAGGTGCCCCTGCGCATCACAACGCCGGGCAGCAGTACCGATGAGGCCGTATGGCCTGAAGCCAACAGGCTGGACCTGGTGCTGGACGACCTGGTGCATGTAAAAACCGAAAGGAATAATAAAGGGATTGCTGCCTTCATACCTTATACCGTTACCGATAGCAAGGGTAATTATATTACCGTAGTAGGTAACCCGAATATTGGTGATGCCAAAACCATCATGCTGGGTATAGCCAATCCATTGAAGACCAACCAGACACCTGCGGATGATGGTATGGCTAAATGTGCCGAGGTATGGTTCAACGAGCTGCGCATGGTGGGCCTGAATGAATCTCCGGGTTATGCTGCATCGGGTAAGGTGGCTATACAACTGGCCGACCTTGGCGCTGTAAACCTGGCAGGTAGCATGCACACCGCCGGCTATGGTAATATAGACCAGAAGCTGAACCAGCGCTTCCGTGATAACTACTATCAATACAATGCATCTACCAACCTGAATATGGGTAAGTTGATGCCCAAGAAATGGGGTGTGCAGTTGCCGGTGTTTGTAGGTTATTCTGAAAATATCAGCAACCCGCAATACGACCCTTTCGACCTGGATGTGAAATATGGTGACAAGCTGAATGCTGCACGCGATGCTGCACAGCGCGATTCTATACGCAAAGCTGCGCAGGATTATACCTCTATTACCAGCGTCAATTTTTCTAACGTGCGTGTATTGGGCAATCCTGAAAAACCATCTGCCAAAACAATGCCATGGAGCGTGAAGAACTTTGATGTGAGCTATGCTTACAATCGCCAGTTCAAACGCAATCCTACCATAGAAAGCGATGAATTGCTGAACCATAAATTAGGTTTGGGTTATACGTATAGCATCAAGTCGAAATCGATAGAGCCATTCAAGCATGTTATCAAATCGAAATCGAAATGGATGTCTTTGATAAAAGACTTCAACCTGAATCTGTTGCCGGCCAACTTTACCTTCCGTACGGATATGAACCGTATTGTGAACGAAACAAAAGTGCGCAACATAACAGGCGATATCATTGCCATACCGCCAACCTTCTATAAAAACTTTACGTGGATACGTGATTATACCCTGCGTTGGGAACTAACGCGTTCCCTGTCGTTCGACTATAAGGCAACCAATACATCGCGTATTGATGAGCCATATGGCCGGATAGACAATGGAGAGAAACGCGATTCGCTTTGGGATAAAATAAAAACCTTCGGGCGTAATACATTCTATACCCAGTCTTTCAATGCCAGCTACAACCTGCCGCTGCAAAAGCTGCCGGTAACAGACTGGACTAACTTGCGCCTGCAATACGGCTCTACCTATTCGTGGACGGCGGCATCGCAACTGGCGCGTGGCCTGGGTAATACCATCGGCAATACGCAAACCAAACAAGCCAATTTGGAACTGCAGTTTACACAGCTGTATAATAAGAACCGCTGGCTGCGTGCGGTAAACCAACCTAAGCCACCCAAGATTAAAAACGGCAAAGACGATAAAGATGGCAATAAGCCCGGTCTGGCACCCGATAATGGTAAAACGGTGAAAGACCTGCGTGGCAAAGACAAACCATCGCTGGATAAGCCGAAGGCACCGGTTAAAACCGATGTGGTTAAGAAAGATGATTCTACTGAGCTGGAGAAGACCATAGCTGCCATGGCCGGTAAGATGAGCGATAAGCAACTGGACTCTATGCGCAAGCTGCTGAGGGCAGAGGAAATAGCCAAGGCAAAAGCCGATAAGGCCAAGCGTAAAAAAGAAAGGAAACTGGCACGCCAGCAGCGCCGCAACAGCACACCGAAGGTGACGGATATAGAACGCTTTGGCGGCAGGCTGCTGACGATGGTGAAGCGTACTACGGTGAACTATAGCGAGAATGCGGGTGCTACACTACCCGGCTATATGGATAGTACCAATATACTGGGTATCAATACATCGAGCGGGGCCCCGGGCTTCGACTTTATATACGGTATGCAGCCCGATAGAAGCTGGCTGGAAAAACAAGCCTACGCAGGCCGCCTGAGCCGCGATAGCCTCTTCAATGCACAGTTTCAGCAGCAATATGCGCAAACGCTGAATATTACTACCACTGTAGAACCTATTAAGGATTTCAGGATAGATTTTACGGTAACGCGCTCGTTCAGCAAAACCCATAGCGAACTGTTTAAGGATACAACGCTTACTGGCGTTGGTGATTTTACGCACAATAACCCGTATGAAAGTGGTTCGTTCACTTCTTCGTTTATAGGATTGAAAACACTGTTCAACAAATCGGATGTGAATAGCGGGCCGTTCAGGCAGTTTATGGAGAACAGGAAAGTAGTGTCTGAAAGGTTGAGCCGCAGCAACCCGTATAGTAACGGTGTAGACGATCCTAACGATCCTAATTACAAAAAAGGGTACACGGGTTACTCTCAGGATGTATTGGTGCCATCGTTCCTGGCTGCTTATACCGGTAAGAATGCCAATGATGTAGGTCTTATCGACCAGCGCAATAAAAACATTCGCAGCAACCCGTTCCGCAATTATGTGCCGATGCCCAACTGGCGTGTAGCCTATACCGGCCTTACCAAGATACCGGCTATTGCCGAAGTGATGAATAACCTGGTGATCAACCATGCTTATACAGGTACGCTGTCTATGAACAGCTTTGTATCCGCATTGTTCTACCAGGATATTTACAGCGTCGGCTTCCCGTCGTTCATCGATTCCAACTCGGGCAACTTCGTACCCTTCTACCAGGTGCCAAATGTAACTATAACAGAATCGCTGAACCCGATGTTTGGTTTCGATGCTTCGTTCCGCAACAATATGACCTTCCGGTTCGACTTCCGTAAAACACGCACCGTGAGCCTGAGCATGGTAGACTACCAGGTGAGCGAAACCTATAGCACAGAATATGTGATAGGTGCCGGCTACCGTGTGCGCGGATTGGTATTGCCGTTTGAGGTGTTTGGTGTGAAGAAGCTGAATAATGACCTGAATATAAAAATGGATGTAGGCCTGCGCGATGATAAGAGCAGCAATAACTACCTGGCACAGAATGTGAACATCACTACGCGTGGCCAGAAGGTAATTACCATATCACCCTCTATAGATTATATCGTGAGCGACAGGCTGACGCTGCGCTTCTTCTACGATCGCAGGCAGAGTATTCCATATATATCCAGCTCATACCCAATCACTACTACGCGCGCAGGGGTAACATTGCGCTTCATATTCGCACAATAGGGGCATGACCGTAGTCATAAACTTCTTTGCGCCGTAAATGTTATCTTTGTAGTCCTAAAATTCTTAATAAAATGACAGTGCATTCGTTTCAGCAGCACTTCGATGAGAAGATAGATAATGATGTGGCTATAGAGCCGCGCGACTGGATGCCGGATGATTACCGTAAAACACTCATCCGCCAGATATCGCAGCATGCGCATAGCGAGATAGTAGGTATGCTACCCGAAGGCAACTGGATAACCCGTGCCCCCAGCCTGCGCCGTAAAGCGGTATTGCTGGCAAAGGTACAGGATGAAGGCGGACATGGCCTGTATTTGTACAGCGCTGCCGAAACGCTGGGTATTACCCGTGATGAGATGTATGACCAGCTGCATACGGGTAGAGCCAAATATTCTTCGATATTCAACTATCCTACCCTTACATGGGCCGATATGGGTGCCATAGGCTGGCTGGTAGATGGCGCTGCCATTATGAACCAGGTGCCGCTGTGCCGTACATCATACGGTCCGTATGCACGTGCAATGGTACGTGTGTGCAAGGAAGAAAGCTTTCACCAGCGCCAGGGATATGAAATAATGATGGCACTGGCCAATGGCACCGATGTGCAGAAGAAGCTGGCACAGGATGCGCTGAACCGCTGGTGGTGGCCATCTATCATGATGTTTGGCCCGCCAGATGATAACAGCCCTAACACGGCACAAAGCATGCGCTGGCGTATCAAGCGTTTTACCAATGATGAGTTGCGCCAGAAATTTATAGATGTAACGGTAGAACAAGCTAAGCTAATAGGCCTGACCATACCCGACCCCGACCTGAAATGGAATGAAGAGCGCGGCCATTACGACTACGGCGCTATTGACTGGAATGAGTTTTGGGATGTGGTGAAAGGCAACGGCCCCTGTAATAAAGAAAGGCTGGAAACCCGTAAAAAAGCATGGGAAGAAGGTGCATGGGTGCGCGATGCGGCACTGGCATATTCTAAAAAACGCCAGGCCCGTAAAGAAAATAAGAAAGATAACCTTGCAGCATAATACACAGGATGAACCAGTTTATAAATAAGAACCTGTACGGCGACTACGGAGATAAAGAACAAGCCGGCGGTACAGAAAGCAGCCAACATAATACCGCTGCCGAATGGCCGCTGTGGGAGGTATTCATACGCAGCAAAGCGGGTCTCGATCATAAACATGTAGGTAGCCTGCATGCCGCAGATGCAGAGATGGCTATAGAAAATGCGCGTGATGTATATACCCGCAGGCTCGAAGGCATCAGCATATGGGTGGTGGAAAGTAAATACATCCATGCTTCAGACCCTGCAACGGCAGACTCTATGTATGAACCGGCCAACGATAAAGTATATCGTCACCCCACGTTCTACAACCTGCCCGATGAATTAACGCATATGTAGTTTATTGGTTGATCTGTTGACTTGTTGATCAGTTGATTTGAAAGATAAACTACCATATCAAAGTTTTACAGACCTAACCGTTTGGCAGTCTGCAAGGGCATTAAAGAACGAAGTGTTCGAAATGACAAAAAGATTGCCCACCGAAGAGCGGTTCCGGCTGGCAGATCAGTTAATAAGGGCATCGCGCTCTATAGGTGCAAACATTGCAGAAGGCCACGGCAGATATACTTATAAAGAACAATTGCATTTTTGTATACAGGCAAGAGGCTCGTTGAGTGAGGTTCAGAATCACTTGATTGATGTGCTTGACTGTAAATATTTATCAAAGGAAGAATTGAGTAGCATAGAAAATGGTATAAATAGTACCGGAAAATTGTTGAATGGCTATATCACCTTCTTGCGAACGAATCTAAATAATGGTTAATGACGAATCAACCAATCAACCAATCAACCAATCAACTGCTGTATACGCTGCAATTGGCAGATAATGCCCTGATACTGGGGCACCGCATCAGTGAATGGTGCGGCCATGGCCCGGTGCTGGAACAGGATATAGCGCTAACCAATACCGCGCTCGACCACCTGGGGCAGGCGCGTAGCTTTTATCAGCATGCTGCAGAGCAGTTCAACCTGATGCCTGCTGACGCGAAAAGGCAATTGTTTGCTTCACCCGCGCTGCAGCAAAAGATAGATAAAGGCGAAAACATAGATGAAGATGACCTGGCTTACCTGCGCGATGGCTGGGATTTCAGGAATGTATTGCTGGTAGAGCAGCCTAACAAAGACTGGGCATACACCGTAGTGCGTTCTTTTTTTGCAGATGTTTTCAACTTCTATTTTTATAAAGAACTGCAAAAAAGCAAAGACACTGTTCTGGCAGCCATTGCAGAAAAATCGCTGAAGGAAGTAACCTACCACCTGCGCTGGAGCAGCGAGTGGATGATACGCCTGGGCGATGGTACAGAAGATAGCCACGAACGGATGCAAACAGCACTGGACGAGCGCTGGGCATATAGTGGAGAACTGTTTGAAGTGAGCGCTGCCGATAAGGCAATGGCAGAAGCCAGTATAGGAGTAGATGTTGCTGCCATCAAACCATTGTGGGAGGCACATGTAGATAGTATACTGCAGGAAGCTACCCTTGAAAAGCCCGCCAATAAATGGATGCAGAGCGGGGGCAAAGATGGCCGCCATAGCGAGCACTTGGGCTATATTCTGGCCGAGCTACAGTTTATGCAGCGGGCATATCCCAATATGGAGTGGTAATATTATAGCAGTATCTTACGGGCTATGAACCTATGGCAACGATATAAATGGTCATTGGCAGCAATGGCCTTTGCTGTCTTGCTTACCACCTTCGTGCTCACAAATATGGTGCTGGACCCATCGCATGTGATTATTGGCCTCGATGGGGATTCTATAAAAAATTTTTACACTTACCTGTATCATACCCTGTATGATAATGGCCTTTGGTTTACAGGTATGAACTATCCCTATGGGGAGCATGCCATATATACAGATGGCATGCCTGCGCTTTCCACACTTGTAATATGGATGAGAGATACTTTTCACCTGCAGCACGATACTATTGTAGCAGCATTTTATGTTACGCTTGCCCTTGGTTATGGCCTGGGCATTTTTTATGTATATAAGCTTTTTGTACACTTCGGTGTAAAGCCATGGTGGGCTATCGTTTTTGCAGGCCTTGTTATCATTCTTTCGCCCCAGCAAACACGGTTGGCCGGGCACTTTGGGTTAGGTATGTTATGTGTCATACCTATGCTGTGGTATTGGCAGGCCCGGTACGATGATGCAGCACATTGGCGGTATGCAGTGTACGTAGCTGTGTTCAGTTTCGTCATCGCATTTATACACCCATACCTTCTAGCCGTGTCTTTTCTGTTTACGGGTGCCTATATACTTACCTGCTTTTTTTACGCTAAGCGCACATTTCGCGAACGCTTGATTTTTATATGGCCAATAGTGCTGGCATTAATAGTGGCTTTTGCCGCGGTGAAGGGTGTGCTGTATGCTACCGACCCGGTAACAGACAGGCCAACAATCCCATGGGGGCTACTGGAGTACTGCACTTCAAGGTCAGACCTTATTACTTCACCCCTTTCTCCGCTATGGCCATCTGATACCAACATCTCGGAAGGTTTTGCTTATGTAGGGGTAGTAACCATGGCTGTGGTACCGGTGTCTTTACTAATAGCGGTGGCATTATTGGTAAAACGTAAAAAAATAGAAAGTGTACACACAGGCATCAGCAGCAAATGGCTGCTGATAGCCGGTATAGCCCTGCTGATAGCCAGCGGCAAGCCTATTGAATGGATGGGTGGTGATTTGCCTCCTTATCTATCTGTACTCAGGCAGTTTCGCTCACTGGGCCGCTTTGCATGGATATGCTACTACGTTATTACCGTATATACAGGTGTATGTTTATACAAGTGGTTTGCACTTTTGCTGCAGCGCAACTGGAAGCTGGCTGCATATGGCATGCTGCTGCTGGCCATATCGGTTTGGGTATACGATGCGTCGGGGTATGTAAGCTTCCTCAGGCAAATAACCGGGCAGCGTTCAAAGCACCAGTATATCCAATATTTTTATTGGGATAGGGAAGACCCGCTAACCGTGCTGGAAAAAAGTGGCTATACACCCGATAGCTTCCAGGCTATCATATCCCTGCCCTTTATGTATATAGGTACAGATAAGCTATGGCTTCATGAAGATGGAGATAGGGCATTGGCACTGGCAACCAGGGTGTCTGTAAACACAGGGCTGCCTATGTTAAATGCCATGCTGGCCAGAACATCGTGGCAGCAGGGCTTTAAACAGGCGAAGCTGATAGGTGGGCCATTTGCACATAAACCACTGCTCGATGATATAAGCTCTGACAAGCCGTTCCTTATTTCTTACTTTACAGAAAACGAACTGGATGAAGATAGCCGCTACTTACTGCGCCTGGCCGATAACATAGGCTGGGTAGACGGCTGTGAAATATACAAACTGTATCCTGAACGCTTGCGCCGCGAAGATGCACGCTGTATAGATAGCGCAATGGCAATAGCTGCAGCCCTAACGGCAAAGGATAGCTGTGTAGCCTGCACATCACCATTTTTTGTAGTGCACTACGATGAAAAAAAATATGATAAAGCTTTCTGGGGTGGCGGCGTAGAAACGCATATGTACAAGTCTGAAGATACGATGGTAGCATTCGATATGCCGCCGATGGTGAATGAAAGCCGCTATGAGTTTTCGATATGGGTGCTGGTGAATGATGTGGACTATCGTTCGCCTGCATTTCATTTGAAACTGTACGATACCGCCGGTAATATGCTGAATGAAGAATATATCCCTACCAAAATCAGTACCGATAATCATGGCATGTGGCTGCGGGTATCCAAATATTTTAGCATGCCTGCCGGTAGCTGCCGCATGGTGTGCCAGGTAGATAATAACCCGGATAAGCCCGATTACATAGCTATAGATGAACTGCTGATACGCCCTGCAAATGCTTTAATGATATCGAAAAATGGCAATGCTGTATTGGCCAATAACCACTTGTTAAAAAGGAATGATGACTAAACTCCCTATCCGCTATATAGCCGTAATATTCTTTACCTTAGTATGGTGTAATAGTGCGTTGGCACAAAAGAATAGTAGAGGCAGATTCTATAGCGCCGGACGGTACACCTTTGTATAGATATATGCATCAAATGCCGCAGGCACCTTATAATGTGAATGCTTACCTGGCTACACAAATAAAGTATCCGGCGTATGCACAGGCAAATAATATAGAAGGCAAAGTATTGGTGCGGTTTGTAGTAACAAAGAAAGGCCTGATAGACAGCGTAAGTGTATTGCAAAGTGTAGGTGGTGGTTGCGATGAAGAAGCTGTGCGTGTGGTACGCAGTATGCCCAAGTGGATACCGGGCAAGATGAAACGCGCAACAGCAAGGAAGTGGAAGAAAGTGCACGTGCATTATACATTGCCCATCAATTTTAAATTGGCAGACTAAGTGAGTACGATAACGAAAGATAAGGTGTATGAATGGCTGGCATCGGTAACAGATCCGGAAGTACCTGTATTGACCATACTGGACCTGGGCATTGTGCGCGATGTGGTGTTGCAGGAAGATGAACAGGGCCATGTAATAGCTACGGTGGTGATAACGCCTACCTATAGCGGCTGCCCGGCTATGGATGTAATAGGCATCAACATACGTATGGCGCTGCTGAGCCGTGGCATAAAGAAGGTGAATATAGACATGCAGCTAAGCCCTGCATGGACCACCGACTGGATGAGCGAAGAAGGCAAGCGCAAATTGCGGGCATACGGTATAGCACCCCCGAAGCGGAGAGCGACCGATAACCCGCTGGCGCTGTTTGAAGAAGAGGGCGTAGCCTGTCCGCGATGCGGTTCTACCCATACGGCGCTGGTAAGCCAGTTTGGCCCTACATCGTGCAAATCGCTGTATAAATGCGAGGATTGTAAAGAACCCTTCGAGCATTTTAAGTGTCACTAACCACACGCCAAAATCACAACAGAATGTACGAAAGTAAAGATGAACGATTGGCACCGCTACCTGTCTTTTACGGACGTGTGTTTCGTAATCTCATTGTTGCGTCTGCCATACTTACAGTGTGCCTGGTAATAGGCATATTGGGCTATCATTATACCGATGGCATATCGTGGATAGATTCCCTGCACAATGCATCGATGATACTCAGCGGTATGGGCCCCGTGGTGGAAATAAAATCTACAGGTGGTAAATTATTCTCTTCTTTCTATGCCCTGTTCAGCGGCGTAGCCTTCATTACCAATATAGGCATCATACTGGCACCCGCAGCCCATAGGCTATTTCACAGGTTGCATTTGGAGGAGGATTAGTATTTATTATATTGATGATTGTTTTTGGGCAAATGCTTTCATAAGTGCTATGGTATGCTCGTCCGCACATTGCTTAGCAAGTTTGTTTTCGACCTCGTGCTTATACTTGTCAGCTACAACGTCGTGCTCCATCATTACCAAGTCTTGAATCAAATTTTCAATGATATACCAATCTTCGTTCTCTATATTGGTCATACTTGCAGCTCTCGCCCAGGCATCTATATCACCATTATAAGAAATATATGTGCGTATCTTTTGTTCAGTTATCATGCTGCAAATGTATTGTGATAACTAAATATAGATCATATCAGGAGGAAATCTAAGTAATAGCCAGCACCTCTATAGCCTTTTGTGCAGCTACCTGCCCGGCTTCTTTTTTGTTATATCCGCTGCCGGTGCTAACCTGCTGGCCGTCCATTACTATAGCTATTGT
Organism: Flavipsychrobacter sp.; assembly: GCA_036406055.1. GTDB lineage: Bacteria > Bacteroidota > Bacteroidia > Chitinophagales > Chitinophagaceae > Polluticoccus. The sequence continues at coordinate 33,005 of DASWWE010000064.1, forward strand.
AAATATCTTTCGGCTGCCTTCATTGCGCTCATCTACCGTATCGAAGACTATTTCTTTGGCATTGCGCTGTGCCCAGCTCAGCAGTTTGTTCTTATAGTTGGTATCGGTGCTTTCCAGCAGTTCTATATCTATATATGGCTTTATTACCTGCTTCAGTATAAAGCTGCGGGTGCGTGCAAACCCTTGGTCCAGGTACACAGCACCTATGAGGGCCTCCAGTGCATTGCCAAATATATGGCTGCGGCCCAGCCCGCGGTCGTTCTGGTTATACTGCACCAGCTTGTGCAGGCCCATGCGCAGGGCTACGTTATTCATCGTTTCGCGGCGCACAATGCGTGAGCGTAGCTCCGTGAGGTAGCCTTCGTGCTGGTAGGGATATTTTTTGAAAAGATATTCGGCAACGATAGAACCCAGTATGGCATCACCTAAAAATTCCAGGCGCTCATTATTCTCTGCCAGTTCTTCTATTTTAGAACGGTGCATCAACGCCAACTGGTAATACGGCAGGTGCTTGGGCACATAGCCCAGCAGGTGCTCCAGTTGCAGTACCAACTGTTTGTTGGGTGAAAAGAGGTGTACGATTCGTGAGGTGAACCGGCGCAAGGTTATTCTTCGTATTTTTTGAAGATGATGGAAGCATTGTGTCCGCCAAATCCAAAAGTGTTGCTCAGGGCAGCACGTACGGTGCGTTTCTGCGCCGTATGGAAGGTAAAGTTGAGCCTTTGGTCTATAGCAGGGTCGGGCGTATGGAAGTTGATAGTAGGCGGCACTATATCGTGCTTCACCGCCAGTACGCTGGCAATGGCCTCTATACCACCCGCAGCACCCAGCAGGTGCCCCGTCATAGACTTGGTAGAACTGATATTCAGGTTGTATGCATGCTCGCCAAACACTTTTTGTATGGCCAGCAGCTCGGCCACATCGCCCAGTGGGGTAGATGTGCCGTGTACATTGATGTAATCGATATCCCCGGCTGTCATGTTAGCGTCTTCCAGTGCATTTTTCATCACATTGATAACGCCCAGGCCTTCTGGGTGTGGTGCGGTCAGGTGGTGTGCATCAGCACTGAGGCCACCGCCGGCTACCTCTGCATAGATGGTAGCACCGCGTTTTTTAGCATGTTCCAGTTCTTCCAGTATCAGTGCGCCCGCACCTTCGCCCAGTACAAATCCATCGCGGTCCACATCAAATGGGCGGCTGGCTGTTTTAGGGTCGTCGTTGCGTTCGCTCAGAGCCTTCATGGCATTGAAACCACCGATACCCGCCTGTGTTACCACCGCTTCAGACCCACCGGTCACTATCGCATTGGCTTTGCCCAGGCGTATATACATCAGGGCATCTATCAGCCCGTTGGTAGATGATGCACAGGCGCTAACGGTAGCAAAGTTGGGCCCGCGGAAGTTGTAACGCATAGATATATGCCCTGCGGCAATATCCAGTATCAGCTTCGGGATGAAGAATGGATTGAAACGTGGGGTGCCATCACCTGCATTATATGCTTTCATCTCTTCGATGAAGGTGATCATACCACCGATACCTGATGCCCAGATAACACCGATGCGGTCTTTATCCAACTCAGGGTTGTCGAGGCCGGAAGCCTTTACTGCCTCATCGGCAGCGATGATAGCCAGCTGAGAAAAACGGTCGAGCTTGCGGGCCTCTTTACGGTCCAGGAAATCTTCAGGGTTGAAGTCCTTCAGCTCGCACGCAAAGCGTGTTTTAAACTTTTCAGCATCGAATTGTTTAATGAAATCGGCGCCCGAAACCCCATTGACAAGGCCATCCCAATACTGGGCAGCTGTATTACCAATAGGAGTAAGGGCACCGATACCCGTAACGACAACGCGTTTGAACGGAAAATTCATTGAAACAATTTCTGTTACTAAATAAGAATGAAAATTACTTTACGTGTTCTTCAAGGTAAGACACAGCCTGGCCAACAGTAGTGATGGTTTCAGCTTGCTCATCAGGAATAGAGATGTTGAATTCTTTTTCAAATTCCATGATCAACTCTACTGTGTCCAGTGAGTCAGCACCCAGGTCGTTTGTAAAGCTCGCCTCTGGAGTTACTTCTGATTCGTCAACACCCAGTTTATCCACGATGATTTTCTTAACGCGATTTGCAATTTCAGACATGACTATGCAATTTAATTTTATGGTGCAAAAATATACTTTTTGAGTAAATACCGAAATTCTTTAGCGATTTGGAATCGGGGATTTGGAATTGGGGATTCGGAATTGGCTATTGAAACTAATATTTCTGAGGATAAGGAGGACTGAAAACGTTGTGAATGAAGGTGTTGTTAACGGTTACTGTTTCCTGTTTTTGTCGAGGTAAGCTATATAACCATTGATAAGTTTAAAAACACTTTCGCATTGTTTTTCTATGCCGGCAGCTGTTTCGGCATTAATATACCCTTCATCGATGGCTACAGTCAGGTGGTCAAGTAGTTCTGTTACCGAGCCACGGGCCATAACGAAGAAATGCCGGGTGTCGGTATAGCTAAACCTGCCATAACCCTCTGCAATATTTGCGGTAACAGACCGCGCAGCAGTTGTCATTTGAAGGGTGAGCTCATATTAAAATCCCGACGCCCAATTCCTAATTCCTAATCCCCAACAATAACCCCATCCTTCATATGTACAATGCGGTCGGTCATCCGGGCCAGTTCCTCGTTGTGGGTCACCATTATAAAGGTCTGGTTGAATTTGTTGCGTAGTTCAATGAACAATTCATGGATAGCTTGGGCATTGGCGCTATCCAGGTTGCCGGTGGGCTCATCTGCCATTACGATAGAGGGCCTGTTGACCAATGCACGGGCTATGGCTACGCGTTGCTGCTCGCCGCCCGATAGTTCCGATGGTTTATTGTCCAGTTTTTTGGCCAGTCCTACGGTACCCAGCATCTCGGCGGCCATTTCCATGCCCTGTTTTTTGCCCTTACCGGCTATCCATAGGGGAACGGCTACATTTTCTATTGCGCTGAATTCGGGTAGCAGGTGGTGAAACTGGAAGACAAAGCCCATGTGCTTATTACGAAATTGGGCCAGCTTTTTGGCAGGCAGCTTAAAAATATCGGTACCCTCTATCTGCACACTGCCACTATCGGGCTTATCCAGTGCGCCCAATATATGCAGCAGGGTGCTTTTACCTGCACCGCTGGCACCTGTTACCGATACGATCTCCCCCTTGCTCACCGTGAGCGATACACCATTTACTACCCGCAGGTTGGAATAGTTTTTAAAGAGATTGGTAGCTACCAGCATATTGTAAAAGTGTTGTAAAAAAACGGGAATAGCAACAACCTTAGCCCGGCACCAACTGTCTATTTATAAAATTTGCATTAAATAGTAAGGAACAATAGCTATATAGCTGCGATAAAAATTTGTATTTGTGAATTGAAAACTTACATTTGCGGAAACCGGTAATACAAATAAATAATTTATAATATGTTTTGGACGTTAGAATTAGCATCACACCTGGAAGACGCTCCCTGGCCCGCAACTAAAGATGAGCTTATAGACTACGCCATACGCTCTGGCGCGCCGCTGGAAGTAGTAGAGAACCTGCAGGAACTGGATGACGAAGGCGAGATATACGAAGGCATCGAAGACATCTGGCCCGACTATCCTACGCAGGAAGACTTCTTCTTCAACGAAGATGAGTATTAAGACCAAACACTTTTACAAGATATATCCCTCTGCACACGCAGGGGGATTTTTTTATTGCGGCTAGTAAAATACATAACCTAAGGAAATACTTGCCCCTAACACAGGTGCTATTGTAGTGCCTACCTGTTCGGTATAATTCATGAACAGTGCGTGGCGGTTATCAATTTCATCTGTATCGCGATATTTATATGGTGCGGTAACAGACCTTATTTTTATGCCTGCAAAGAAATTAAATGATACCACAGCGTGTTGCCATATACGGTGCTGAATGCCAAATGTAAGTGCGGCTCCGAAATTATTTTTTACAAGTAGAAATTCATCATAATATTCTCTGTTTCCTAAAAGCGAATTTGTATACATGCCGCGCGATACGCTTGCATATCCGGTATAAGATAATTCTACGCCAACATATTTGTTAGTATAGTAGTTACGTACCGGGTTTGTATACCATCTCACTTCAAGCCTTGCGGTATATGCATAGGTATTACCTGTTACAGGTATAGGGTTATTAATTGTATCGCGTAGGGCATAGGCTTTTGGTATAGCCATACCCAGGTGTAATTGTATTGCTTTACGCCCTGCTCTTTTTTCAATGCCGGGCATCAGTAATACATTGCTGAAATCAGGTACGGGAGTGATAGTCAATTTTAAAGCTGTGTAGTGTGCTGGTAATATTTTAGTGCTATCCTGTGCATGTGTAATAATGCAGGCAAGTAAGCACAGTAAGAGAAATATAGGTTTCATAATAGCTAGTGTGGTTGAAACAAAGCAATAGACATGCCAGAACTAAAAATCCCCTCATGCCAGAGGGGATTCATTACCTATTTCAGTTTGGTTACCCGCAATATCGGACTGTTCAATACATCTATGTTGTAAGCGCTTTGTTCCCTGGAGTATTTGTAAGGCAGCATCCTGAAGTTTTCGATATGATAATCCCACAAGGTTTCATCATCTGTTTGTACAAACCGTCTTCTTTTTTCAGGTGTTAGCAAGCATTTGTTGAACCCCAGTATCCATGCCCCATTAATATGGATGGTGTCTTTATCGCTATGCGCCAATACCCATTCCAGCCCGTCTTTGTTACTTACGCCCCAATAATCCAGCTCGTATTCTTTCATCAGGTAGTCTTCCTTGTGCGATAGCAGGTAGTTGAAGAATACATACTGGTAAGGATGCGCTTTTATCATAAAACGGCCCACCAGCAATAGCTGTAATACACAAAAGCCCCAAACAACCGGTGCATATTTTTTCTTCAATAAATGGTTGAGCCCGTACATGGCCAGCAATACAAAAGAAGGGTAGATAAAATAAAGGTGCCTCCAATCGTCATACAATACAGAATCCAATAGAATGACTACCACGATAGGCGCTATGAAGCAAAACAAAGCCAGTAGGAAGATGCGCTGTTCCGGCTTTGTGAAGTATTGTGTCGGCGCATCTATAAAGGATGCGCTTATCAGTATGATGCCAATAAGCCCCAGCAATAGCCATACTTCAGGTGTGCTGATGACAAACCAGGTAGGTATATAGCTCCATGGTATATCGGCAGCTTCCAGCTTAGTAGCGGCAAAGCGTACCGCACCGGTCCACCTGAATACCGAGAGCGATTCATAGCTTTCCACCAGGTTTTTTACCGGGTTGCCCCATAGTGTAGGCCAGCATATGTAGAGTGCTATGGCAAAGCCGGCCAGCATGGTACCAGTGTTGATGATAACAGGCAACACATTGCGCTTGTTACGTATGCCTTGCCACAGGTCTATAGCGCAGAAAAGCAGTATAGGTGGTAGTATGATGATATTCATCAGCCGTATGCTGACAGAATAGCCGATGGCAATACCTAAAAGTATATAAGCGATAGGCTTGTTTTTAACAAAAGCCCACCGGGCCAATGCTATAGCTACCAAAAAGGTGCCCATAGAAGGGATGTCTTTCGAATTGAAGAAAGCCTGGGAAAAGAGCCGTGGGTGATATATTAACATTAAATAAGCTAGACATGCCAGCCATTGATTATTGAACACCCTTAGTACCAATACATAGCCAAAGAACATGCATACCAGGAAGAACAAGTGCGATACGATATGCCGCATCAGGTACACATCACGCTCATCGGTAATATGGAATTTCTTTTCTATTATTTTCAACGGTAGCTCGAAGCCCGCACCATGGTCTCTTTCTATATAAGTGTTGAAGGTAGTATCGCCATGAAAAACGTATTGATAATACCTTTCGCCAATGCCCCTTTGTCCATCCTCATCAGATCCTAAACCATAGTCCTGGTATATCAGCACGCTTATGATCACAGATATGCAGAATATTAAAAAGCCGGGCCATAGACGTATGTAGTTTTTCATCCTAAATGTTAATGGGTAGAAATTATGATTGCAAATATATTATAATGCTTGTTATGGCGAAACTTTCATCAATAAACACATAAGTAAAGGACTAAAAACAACTTATTTGTTGTATATTTGTTTTACCTGAAAACACTACCACCATGAGCAAGCGCAAGCGTTTTTTCTTTCCGCACGAGTCTAATATTCTGAACAACTTTTCACTGAGGTCTATGTTTCGCAAGTATGGCGCTACCGGCTATGGCATGTGGTGGCTGCTGGTAGAATCGCTATCGCGTGCGGAAGCTTACCGTATAGATATAGCCAACGATGAGAATGTAGAAGACTTGTGCGACTATATGCGTTGCGATGAAGATGCCGTGCGCGCGTTTATACACGAATGCATACACCGCTACAAGCTGCTGCATACCGATGGCCAATATATATGGCACCCGCCCCTGTGCGTGGATATGGAGTACTGGGAAGAAAAGCGCCGTATACTAAGCGAGCGGGGCAGAAAGGGTGCTGCCAAAACAAATGCCAAACGATGGGGAAGCAAGGATACTGCTAACGTAAGCGATGCACAAGCGACACCTGTTATCGCCACACCAGAGAAGAGTAGAGAAGAGAAGAACAGAGTAGATGAGAGAAGAGTAGAAGCAAGCACATCGCCAAAGGGTTTTGAATGGGTGTGTATGGAAAACTACCTGAACCAAATTGCAGCACAAGCGACGGTTGGTATCGCCACAGAACAGAACATAACAGAACAAACAAAACAAACAGTAGATGACAATAGAAAACAAACAGCTTCGACACCAACGACGATGCTTGAAGACCTGTGTGTACCAGCCCATAACACTACCCCTAAACACCCACCCGCAAACACAACCTGCCTGCCCGCCGCCGCGCCACGGTATGCTGCCCCATACCCGCCACCATCAAGGCTTGGCAGGCATAAGCAAAGCTTATCGATGTATAGACATCAATTGCGTAAAAATCGTATTTCAAACCCCTACCTTTATGCCATGATGAGCAGGAGAAAATTCGTAAAAGGTTCGGCTATACTGGGCGCTTCACTGGCCGTGCCGTCTATGCTGCTGGGGCAATCGGGCATGTATAGCCATATGCGGAACCGTAAGGTGTACCGCGTACTGAATGCCGACCGTACCATGGTAGGCACCCTTCCGGTAATGCGTGCCTTTGCAGGCAATCATCTCGACTATGTATCGCCCTTTGTGCTCTTCGATGAGTTTGGCCCCGTGGACATCACACCCGGTACCGATGCCCTGCGTGTAGGGGCGCATCCGCATGCCGGGGTCATCCCCACTACCTACTTCCTGGCGGGTAGCGGCCACCACAAGGATAGCCTCAATTACGATTTCCAGGTGCAGACGGGCGAATACATGATGTTCTCATCGGGCCGTGGTGCCATACACATGGAAGAAAGCGGTGCGAAGCTGAAAGAAGAAGGTGGCAAGATACATGGCTTCCAGGTATGGCTGAATATGCCCGCTGCCAATAAGCATGACGACCCTACCACCACGGTGTTTCGCAACGGGCACATGCCTACCATTGTGCACAAAGACTACACAGCACGTGTAGTGCTGGGCGAACTGTATGGCGAACGCAGCACAGTGCCCACCTTCACACCCACTTTTTACTACTACCTGAAGCTGAACCCAAAGGCAAGGCTGGATATACCGGTGAACGATAAGCATAATGCTTTTGTATATGCCGTAAGCGGCAGTGTAGAGCTGGAAGGGCAGCATGCGCTGAAGCCCAACCAGATAGCCCTGTACGAGCGCGGAGAAAGCAACATCAACCTGTATAGCGAAACGGGTGCAGAACTATTCCTGCTGGGCGGGCAACCGCTGAATGAACCCGTATTTTCATATGGCCCATTTGTGATGAATACCGAGCAACAAATACACCAGGCCATCCGCGATTATCAGGCAGGCCGCATGGGCGACCCCGATGTGGTAGACCAGTAATTTTAGGGATTAGGAATTTGTAATTAGTTGATTGGTTAACCGGTTGATAAGTTAATTGGTTATGAAGGGAAGTCCTTTTAGGGACATGGGGACTAATTCACAAAATCCGTAGCATTTGCCAGGTTGTAAAAAAGCGTTTTGTACTCATTGAAACGCTGTAGCGCCTTTTTATCGTCCTGCCCTATAATGGCATAGCTCAGGTGTACCGACTGATTGCCCTGCGGAATAACATACTGCACGGTATATACATACACTTTCATCATCAGCACACTCTTTTTAGCCTTTATAGCTACTTCCAGGCAGTCTTTCCCATCTATTTTTATCTTTCGTGCCCATAGGCGTTTGGCACTTTTATCTTTCAGCTCTGCATCTTTTTTTATGATCTCATCCATTCTTTCGGGTGTCATCTTCTTCTCCGGCTGTTTGATGGATATAGTAGATATGATACCGTTATCATCATCTATTTCGTATTGCAGCGTTTTTATCGCATCGCCCTTATTCTTTTCGGCCGTCCAGCCACAGGGTATGGTATATTTGGCAGCTATGCCTTTTGCATCGCCGTTGAATTCACAACGCTTTTGCCAGAACAGGTCGGGTGTTTGCGCAGATGCACGGATGGTGAATAGCACACACAGTAAAAGGTATATATACTTCATAGGGACACCAATGATTGATGCCCCTAAAGATATATCAAACCGTATATTTCGGTAATTACTTTTTCTGTTTCTGATACGTACCCATCAGTTCGCCCTCTGCCAGTACATGGCCTGTGATGGCTGCTTCCAGCATGGCTTTATCTGCCGTAGGTGCCAACGTTATTTTGGTATCTACTGCATATACTTTAAAATAATAATGGTGCATATCCTTTGGCGGGCACATACCTATGTATCCGCTTTTGCCACCGCTATGGTACCCTTGCTTTGCGCCTTTATAATTTTCAGTCACAATGTTATCGGTCATGATGTTCCATACTACCCAATGGGTAAAGCCACCCGGCGTATCAGCATCAGGGTCGTGTACGGTGATGGCCAGCATCTTGGTATTGGCCGGTATGTTGGCTACAGATATAGGCGGGTTGATGTTCTCTCCCTCGCAGGTATATTTCTGTGGTATCGCCCCGCCATTGCTGAAGGCACTGCTGGTAACGATCAATCCCTTTTCGGTATCGGCCGAGGTAAGCGTTACGAACGCCCCCAGCATGATGGTGAAGAATAACGAACGCATATGCTTTGGTTTTTTACCTCAAAGCGTGCAAAACTGTGCCAATAGCTACCCACGCAGGCAAAACCAATATACCCACGCTATGTATACGGGCTGGAAAAACAGGCGTGATATATTGTAAGCATTTGGTTTACTGATAGCTACGCTGATATTGGCCGGGAATACACATACCAGCAGGGCTATCAACCCCCACGCAGAAAGTTGACGTGTTTGATTAAACAACAGCCCGATACCCAGCAGTATCTCTGCCGCACCGCTCACATAGTTCATCGCCTCCCGATAAGGCCAGTTGGCGGGTATCATACCCAGCAGCTTTTCGGGCTTGACAAAGTGAGAGATGCCTACCAGTACAAACATGATAGCCGCAGCCACTACACCACAGAAAACAGGATCGCGCAGTGCAGCACTGATGCCGGTGAGCGATACCAACCACACCAGTGTATACATGATTATGAGACCAATGAAGAATGCCATACCTTTTGTTTTTTCTTACATCAAAAGTAGCCCCGGCATTCGCCTCAAAAAATGAACTTCGGTTAATTAATACGCTGTCGTATACGGCTAAGCGCCTGCGGCGTGATGCCTATGTACGATGCTAAGTATTTCAGCGGTATCTGCTGTATGTATTGCGGCTGCTCGTGCAGTAAGTGCAGGTAACGCTCTTCTGCGCTTTGCGTAAGGAAAGATAATTCCCGCGCCGTTTTGCGGATGAACAATTGCTCTGCTGCCAGCCTGCCTATCAGCTGTCCCTGCTCATTGCCTTTATATACTTCCTGTAAATCGGGATAAGATATGCGCCATATAGAAGTAGTCACCAGCGCTTGTATGTAGTAGGGTGCAGGTTTGCGCGTAAGGAAGGAACTATACCCGGATGTAAAATTCCCCTCGAATGCAAAGTCGAACGTTATTTCTTTCTCACCCTTTTCTATATAAAACCGCAGCATACCCTTCTCTACAAAATAGAGATAGTCTTCTACTTGCCCTTCTTTTAATATGATAGCATTTTTGTCATAATCCTTTTGCTCCAGCCTGCTGGTAAACATAGTTACATCAAACCCATGATCGCCATGCGCACCAAGCAGGTTTTGTATCCGTACTATACTGTTATTCAAGCACGCCCTCCTTTATCTCGTTCCACAAGGCACGGTAGCAGGTAGCGGCATAGCTGCTGGGGGCAAAAGTTTCCAGCGGTGCGTGATGCACACCCATCTTTTCGACATCCGACAGGTAAGGTATGTAGTATTCAAAAAAGCGTTTGTCTTTATACAATTGCTGCATCACATCTTTGTGCATGTTCTTGCGTATGTCTACCATCGTAAAGAAGCACATTAGTTTTTCTACATCGCCCTTCTCTTCAAAATAATGCTTCACTATTTCGTAGGTGCGTATAGACAGCGTGGTAGGTATCACCGGCATCAGCACGGCATCCGATGCGAAGAAGATATTATCGGCCAGTGAAGAGAACCCCGGCGGGCAATCGATAAATACAAAATCATACGTATCTGCCACCGTCTTCAGCAGGTTGCGTATCTGCTTCTTCGAGCTTTTATCATCCAGCAGCAGGTCCAGTTTGCGGGCGCTCAGGTCGGCAGGTATAATGTCCAGCCACTCATACGGTGTCGACATGATAGCTTCTTCCAGGTCCAGCGTGTGTTCTATTATCTTCTTCGCCGTTACTTTTTCTTTGGGCTGTGCATTGTAGTAAAAGCTGGCAGCGCCCTGCGGGTCCAGGTCCCAAAGCAGTACCTTATAGCCATCGCGTGCAGCCATATGTGCAAAGTTGACACAAGAGGCTGTTTTGCCCACACCACCTTTCAGGTTGTATAACGAAGTAATGAACATAGCCGGTGCATTAGGTTGTATATAAAACTACATCTTTATGCGTATGATAACAATGACTATAATCTGTTGTACAGAAAAGTAACACCGGGTTATCCCTATTTTTACAACCCTGTATGGATACTGCATTAGATTTTGATAAGATTATAAATGCTATAGAAACCCGTTATAGCAAGCTGGATGCTGCTTGCATAGAAGCAATGCTAACCCGCCTCAGGCCCATACACGCGGTAAAGGAAACGCGCCTGGTAAAGGAAGGGCAGTATGCCGATAAAACCTATTATATCATCCATGGCTGTGTACGTGCTTTTTATATAAAAGATGGTAAAGAGATAACAGACTGGTTTGCTTTTGAAAATGAATTTGTTTGTTCCATTCACAGTTTTTTCAAAGGGGTGCCCAGTCCGCATTTTATAGAAGTACTGGAAGATAGCTGGCTGCTGGAAATAAGCAGGGATGCTGCGGACATGCTAAGCCGGGCTTACCATAGTTTTGAAACATTGCAAAAAAGCGTAGTGATACATACCCTGTTAAAACTGCAAAACAGGGTGGAAGGACTATTGTTTGAAAATGCCCACAACCGGTATCACCACCTGATAGCACAGCAGCCCGATATTACACAGCGCATATCGCTGACACATATCGCTTCGCACCTGGGCATAACGCTGGAAACACTTAGCCGTATACGCAATCCTAAGTACGGAATTTGATATATATCAAATGCATTGTGACAGGGCATAGTGAATTTTGCGCTGCAATATGCACCCATGACAGGCAAGAAAATACTAATAATCAATGGCCACCCGGATGCCCTGAGCTACAACCGCGCATTGGCCGATGCGTATGCAAGCGGCGCACAGCAGGCAGGTGCCGATGTGCAAATAATTCACATAGGCCAATTACAGTTTGATACCAACCTGCAATATGGCTACCGGCAACGTACAGAGCTGGAACCCGATCTTCTGCATGCACAACAGCAGATATTGCATGCCCAGCATATCGTTTGGATACACCCATTATGGTGGGGCAGCTACCCGGCCATAATGAAAGGCTTTATAGACAGGGTTTTCCTGCCCGGTTTTGCTTTCAAAAAAAGAGAGAATTCGCTATGGTGGGATAAGTTGCTTAAGGGCAAAACGGCCACCATCATCTGCACGATGGACCAGCCTGCATGGTATTACCGGCTGATAAACAGCGGGGCGGGCATCAAAGCACTCAAAAAACAGACACTGGAATTTTGCGGTATAAAACCTGTAAAGACCATATGTATAGGCCCTATCAGGTTATCAAAAGATAGCTACCGGCAACGTTGGCTGGGCCGTATAGAAAAGCTGGGCCGCGAGCAGGGTTAATCCTACTCCTTATCCCTTTCCGGCTCCCTGCCACCTATGTTGAATAAACGATAAGCCAGCGCCGTACCGACACCTTCTGCCTTGCTATATCCAAACGACTGGCGCGGTACAATGTAGTTGCCAGCTTTATCCATCACATAGTATTCTATGCGCTTGGCTTTGCCCTCACCACTATATATTATGTAAGCATCGGGCGCATAACGGTTGCCCGCCGTATTCCAGTTGATGTTGCATTCTTTTAGCCTGTCGGTCACTACCGCATCGTTCTTGCCGCCTATGTGCAGGTTCAGGCTCATCTTCAGCCCACTGTTGGGCACCAGTTGCGGGTACAGGGTATACAGCCGGTACATCCATTCGTTATACGCATTATTATCCTTGCGTTGCAGTGCACATTGTGCCTGTGCCTGGTACACGCGCGCTATCAGCAGCTTTTCATATTCCGCATCCATATTCGGGTCGCGCAGTATCTCGTCCAGCGTTATGCGTGCTTCTTTATAGTTTTCCTGCTTCATTTGCAGCAGCGCTACAAATAGCTTGAAGTATTTGCGCACATATTTACGGTCGTCTTTCTGCGCTTCTTTCTTATAGCGTTCTAAAAAGAATTTCGTGCTGAAATCTTTTATCAGGTACCACACCTCATCCCAGCTCACCGTACTTTCGGTAGAAAAGAGTTTGTATATCACCCTGTCGCGCTCGGGGTTCATGGCAAACTGATTGATGATGAGGAACTGCTGCACATATTTTTCAGACAGCACCTGCCCCATCTTGCCCAGTACTTTAGGGTTATACCACCAGTTGGAGTTTTCAAAACGCTGGCGTTCCAGTGCGGCCTGCAGGCTCATCAGCTTCACTAATTGTATGCTGAAGTCGTAATGCGTTTGCCCCAGGGTGGTGCCTATATGCAGCTCTTTAAACTCTGCCGCTTTCTTTATATAACGGTTAGCCTCGGTCAGTTGCCCGTCGTAAAACAGACAGCGTGCCAGTGCTATATTGTACCAGCCAAAGCCCGGTGTAGAGCCATTGGCTTTTATCATATCCTTCATCAGCATATAGCCCTGTTTGGGTTGTGCCTTATACAGGTTGATGATGGAAGTATAATAAGCCCACTCT
>DASWWE010000065.1:0-8995 GCA_036406055.1 Flavipsychrobacter sp.
ATCAACTCTTTTTCCCGGGTAGCTTGCATAGCTTTTAGGTCAGTGTCATTCGTTGCCAGGTCTTTACCCTGTACGGCTGCTACCATTTCTTCGGGTAGTGCCTGCAACTGTATCTCATCAGTAGCGGTTAGCAATACAGCACGTTTTATGGTGTTTTTTAATTCCCTAAGATTGCCCGGCCATTCATAGGCATGGAACAGGTCATTTACTTCTTTAGACAGACCGGCAACCTGCTTCCCCAGGTCGGCATTTGCCTGGCCGATAAAATGTTCGATAAACAGGTCAAGGTCTTCACCACGTTGCTGCAGGGATGGAATATTAATCTTAAACTCATTTAACCTGTGGTACAGGTCTTCCCGAAATTTGCCGGCTTTTACAGAATTAAGAAGGTCATCATTGGTGGCTGTGATGATACGTACGTCTACCTTTATGATATTATTACAACCTACAGGTTGTATCTCTCTTTCTTGTATGGCACGCAGCAATTTCACTTGCACTTCATAGCTCAGGTTGCCTACTTCATCAAGAAACAGTGTTCCCCCGTTAGCTGCCTCAAATTGCCCTTTCTTATCTTGCAGCGCCCCTGTAAAGGCACCTTTTATATGACCGAATAATTCGCTGGAAGCTAAATCAACAGACAACGCACCACAATCTATAGCTACGAATTGCCCGCTGCTGCGTTTGCTTTGTGCATGTATATTGGCAGCTACCTGTTCCTTACCCGTTCCGCTATCTCCTTGTATTATGACCGACATATTGGTAGGTGCCACCAGTTTTATATGATGATGCAGTTGCTGTGCCGATGCACTTATACCTTCTACAAAAGATTTCTGTACCGGTTTAGAACGTACTCCTTCCTGCTTGCCTGTATCCAACGCTTCCATCATTACCATCAGCAACTCATCAGGATTTACCGGCTTGGTAATATAATCGTACACACCCATGCGCATGGCTTTTACAGCCGTACGTATATCATGAAAACTAGTCATGATAATAACAGGTGGTATAAATGCCTGTTCTTTGTGCAGCTTGTCTATCAGTTCTATACCCGTTCCATCCGGCAGGCGATAGTCCAGCAGTATCATATCATAGGCACTTTGCTTCAGTGCTGCCTGGGCATCTTTCAGGTTATGCACAGCAAGCGTATCATGGTTATTCTTCTGCAGAAACCGTTGTAGTATTTGCGTGAACGTTACATCGTCTTCAACTATCAGGATATGAGCCATAGTATTGCAATCTAAATAAATAGCAGGCAGGCACAAAATAAAAGGGAGTATGCTTCATACCCCCTTTTATTTACACACGTATAATTATGTGGTAACTATTAAGCTTCTTTACCCTCTTTGTTCAGTTTCAGTGTTTTCTTCTCTTCACCTTTCTGTACATCCAGTATGTAATATTCTTTTGCACCTGTTACCTGCCATGCAGTAACTACTTTCCAGTCTTTATACGCATCTGTTGCCAGTGTTTTTTGTACGGCTTCGGGCAGTGCAGAAGCAGCAATTTGTGTCTTCTTTTCGGCTGCATCTTGTGTTTGCGTTTGTGCTTGTGGTGTAGTGGCACCTGCTGCCGCTGTTGTAGCATTTTGTGCATAAGTGTTGGCTGCAAAGGCTGTCAGCGCAAAGGCTGCAAGGATCATCTTCTTCATTGTATCAATTTTTTAATTGTAACGTTTAATAGATTTCTATACCTGTATTGCTAACAGTATGCCATTACATGCCAATGAAAAAATACTACTGAAACCTATAGCCTTACACTTGATAAATAAATATTGCCGATAGTAAAACTGTAGGAAAACCCTACACAGTGTAGGAATACTATTAATCGAAACGTGATAATTCGCGCTGGTTAATAACGATGATATCATTCACCTCTTTACATAATTGTATCAATGCATCTGTATCTGTCCAGTTTCCTGCTTTCCTTATAGCTTGTTCCATAGTGCGCAGGCGATAGCTATATCCTAAATCGCCCATCTGGCTGCACCTGCCTGCTAATCTGTGCAGGTATTCTGCTGCATCTGCAGGTTTGTTAGTATGGATAGCATATCGCAGCGCAGTAAGGTCTTTAGATGTTTCTGCTACATAACTCTGAAGGATGTCTTTTTCCACCGTTTCATCTGTATTAACTTCTGCAGGTGGCATATCCCGTGCATTAACATATACCATACCTACCAAATCTTTCTCCATAAACGGTTTCATTAGTATGCTATCAAAACCACCGGATAATATATTATCCTTTTCATCGGGCAATACCTGTGCTGTAAGGGCTACATAGCGTGTGCTGACGGGAAGTATATTCTTTAATTCCTTACATAAGGCTATACCATTCATTTGCGGCATACGTATATCCAGCAGTGCCAGTGTGGTATCGGCACTTACTTTTTGTAATGCCTCTATAGGCGATTGATAGCATGCATGACGAATGTTATATTTGGAAAGAATAGTGCTGCACAACTGCAGTATAAATGCATCATCATCCACTATCAGTACCTTACCTGTAAATGGTGCCTTAGGTAATTCTGCAGCCCTGTTATGTGAAACTGTGGCAGATATAGGGTATGATAATACTACTGTAAAAACAGTACCCTGCCCTATTGCGCTTTCTACATCTATAGTGCCTTTCTGTGCGTCAACCAATGCTTTTACAATACTAAGCCCTAAGCCCGTGCCCTGCTGCCGGTGTAATGGGTTACTTCCCTGCTCGAACTGGTTAAAGATGCGTTCCATGTCTTTGGAAGATATGCCGGTACCTGTATCGGTTATGGTAAAGGTGAAACGGCTTTGAGTATCTGTATTATCCTGTGTCACTTTCAATGTAACCGTACCCTTATCCGTAAATTTAATGGCATTGCCCAGCAGGTTATAGAGTATCTGTTTCAGCCTGAATGGGTCACCGGTGTGATTTGTTTGTGCATCTACCTGTGCATCATATACCAGTTGCAATCCCTTGCTATCCAGCTTCAGTCGCATAATGTCTATCACTTCATCCAGCAATTGTTTTACATTGAAGTCTTTATTTTCCAGTACAAATGTATCGGATACGATACGGCTATAATCCAATACCTCGTTCACGGTTTGCAGCAGGTGTTGAGATGAATGGTATATAATATTTATATCCTGCGGGCGGGCATGGTTATTCATCTTTATTTGTTCGGCCATACCTACTATAGCTTGCAGTGGTGTGCGCAGTTCATGACTCATGTTTGAAAGGAAGCGTTGTTTTATTTGCCCCAGTTCTTCCGCCTCTTCTTTGGCAGCTATCAGTTCTTTGCGGTAACGGTTACTGCGAGATATATCGGCAAATATGAGGAAGGCCAGCAATGCCCCACCACCTATGAATACAACGAGAATGATATTCATCTTTTCCAGCCCTGCATTCACGGCCCGTGTGGCTTGCATATTACTTTGCTGGGTTTCTACCAGTTCTTCCGATTCCATATCCTGCAATATGCCCATCAGTTGGCTCACCAACTGGTTGCCCGAACGATTGAGTTGCAGTTGACGGCTTACCAAAATAGAGCGCTTGCTATTTCTTCCTGAGTCGGCTATGGTGATGGCGTTGCTCAATTCCTGTATCAGGCTATCGCTGCGCGCATGTGCCAGGGTATCTATTTTTATATTCAGCTCTTCCTGTATCAGCTGCCTTACTTTTATGGCTTCAGGTGCTTTCTTACGGTTCAGCAATCTGTCCCAGAAACTCTGTTTTTCTTCCTGTACAGCAACCGTGTCCACATCTTCAATAGTAGTGCGTGTAATGCGCTGTTCGGTAGTTACAAGGCTACTATCTACATTGGCCGATTCTTCACTTATCATTTCCGAAAGGGAGCGAATCTGCTTGGCGAGTGTATCGTTCCTGATGAAATCATCCCGTACTCCCAGGTATTTCAGGAATACCTTATCCCTTTGTTGCAATATGGTTTTCATAGAGTCGATGCGGGCTATCTGTGTTTCGTTGCCTTCGCTTAGTAACCGCAGCGAATCCAGCCGCAACCTTAGTTGTTTCGATTCTTTTAAAAAAGGATTGTATGCTGTAGCCTTACCGCTAAGTGCCTGCGCTCGCTGTAGCTGGTCTAACTGCACTACATCTTTGAAAATGCTGTTCACCAACTGCAGTTTGGGATTAGGGGTTGATAGCTGGTGTACCGTGTGCAACATGCGGCTGAAGGTAAGCTTGGTAACCGCCCATGACACAGCAATAGCAAGACAACCTAAAAGCAATGCAATTGCTATTTTACTGCCTAGTGATTTATTGGTAACTTTTTTTGCAGACATTGTAAAT
This sequence comes from Flavipsychrobacter sp., assembly GCA_036406055.1. Taxonomy (GTDB): domain Bacteria; phylum Bacteroidota; class Bacteroidia; order Chitinophagales; family Chitinophagaceae; genus Polluticoccus. The sequence continues at coordinate 4,282 of DASWWE010000065.1, forward strand.
AGAAGCCTATATGCTACAATATCATGCCTGTAGGTGTTAGAAATGTGCTAATAGTTGTTCACGTTATGTTCACGGTGTTCAGTAACCTTGTAGCGTGAACACATGAACACGTACTTTTAATATGTTTACATGTTCGCAGGAAGTAGTAACCTGAAATCGTGAACAGCATGAATAATTCTCAAAACAAATAGTTATATCATAATTACTCATTACACAATATATACCACATCAATACATATATTTAAGCAATAAAGTGTAGAGTATAATATATAATATTTATGATTGAGACTACTTTATTTGACATAGTACATGTTCACACTTTTCTTTGACAGTACTTCATGAACAACAAAATCTTGTTCACGTGTTCACGCTATAGCGTTATGAAACAGGATGAACATACAGTGAACATTTTTAATATATCCATATTGAATCTGAAATGAGTGTTCACGTGTTCACACTATAGTTACTGTGAATACCGTGAACATATGAACAGACTATTTCTTACCCCTGAAGAGAAATAAGGAAAGGTAAGTAAGTACATAAGCTGTAATGCCCGCCGCAACACTTAGTATAGTACCGCCCAGGAAGAAAGCGAGCCCCTCGTGCATAAAACGCTCCAGTGTAAAATCCCGCCAATTGACAATCCATGTATTATTGCCCAGTATCCATTTGCCGGTTATCAGGCTGGCCATCCATATAAAAGGTGTGAACGGAAAGATGCTGATATTGGCAGCAATGAGGAACAGGGTTTTATTGAGCCGGAACAGGATAGATAACGGTATACCAATGGCCAGCTGAAACCCCCATACTGGCACTATACCCATAAACACGCCAAACCCCACGCTGCCTGCCTTAGTATGGTTACTTTCTTCAGGATGAACGAACAGAGCTTTCCATATCTTATGCCAGCCTTCTCTTTTGGTGAGCAACTTTAAAAAATCCCGTGGCTTTACATACAGCAGCGCTATCAACACCAATACAGTATTGAGTATACTGATGCGGGTAAAGTCTTTCATCGGGCGAAAGTGGCTGACCCTTTCTTCGGGCTTGGGATAATACACCCCCACCGGTATGCTGATGACGGGAATACCACTCCACGATGCACGTACGATAACTTCTATCTCAAACTCGTATTTGGTGGTAAACCATGTTTTCTTAGCCAGTGGTTGCACGGGATATAGCCTGTAGCCACTCTGTGTGTCGGGAAGCGTGGTGCCGGTATTCACCCAAAACCAGAAATTGCTAAAGCGGTTGCCAAAGCTGCTCTTTAGCTGCACATTCTCCTGTTGCAGGTTGCGGGCACCTATTATCAGCGCACCGGGGGTGTTTTCTATCTGCTCAAGGAATGATACCAGGTCGGTAGGGAAATGCTGGCCATCGCTATCTATGGTTATGGCATATTCGTAACCACGTTCGGCCGCAGCCTTTATACCGGTACGCAATGCAAAGCCCTTACCACGGTTGGGCATATAGTTTACCGCATGCACCTGTGGAAACTGTGCCAGTATCTCTGCCGTGTTATCGGTACTGCCGTCATTCACCACTATCACGTCATCGGTATACTCCAATACACCTTTTATCACATCGGCCAGCGTACCTGCATTGTTGTAGGTAGGCATCAATACACAGGCTTTGTGTTGTTTAAAAAGCTGTTTGGTTTCGGAAGACATGCTATCGGTAGAAACGGGGCGTGAAATTACTACTTAGGTTTCAGATAATGTTATTTATCCGATATGCGTTTCTTACACACCTTTATCTTGTGCTTTATAGCATCGCGCTCGGTAGTGGTAGCTATCTCTTTGGTCAATGCCATATTATAATAGGCAATAGCAGCGCTATCCCACCCTTTTTCCGCACTATAATCGCCCGCTATACGGTAGGCATCGTAATAGTTGGGGTTACTATGGATAACGGCAGCCGTATCTACCGGCTCATGCAGCATCAGTGCCATCTTGTTTTTCCTGAACTCCATAAAACCTTTGTAAGATGCAGAGTACAGGAAGCTATCGGGTGCTATATTCAGGTCATTATCGGCTATCTCTACATCGTGCTGCATACCTTTCATAGCAAATATCTTGCGCAGGTCGTAGCATACATAGGTACCCAATTGCCAGGGCGATGTGCTCACCCATACCCTTAAACTATCGGGCTGGAATATTACCGAGTGGTGGGCTATCAGTTGATTCACAGCTTTTTCATTCCCCTCGCCTATGTTGGCATTACCCAGTCCACGCCTGTCGCGCAGTATATTGGCTACCTTCTGCGGGGTAAGGGGGTAATTATTATTCATCAGCTCTTGCAGCCTTTTATAACGATACACCGATGCACTGGTACGTTGCTGCTCGCGGTTCAGCTTCTGGGTTTCAAATAGTTTGCTCTGATAGTGGTTAGTACATTCTATATTATCGCCATTGGGGTCATATATATCCAGTTCCTTCGGTGTCTTTTCTATAACTACTGCCTTATGGTCGGCAGCACTACCCACCAGGAAGCTTTCACTCACAAACATCCTGCGCCTCTTGGCTATTTCTATCGCTTCTTTTATGTTCGATGCGTATTGCAATACTTCCCTTGCCACCAAAGATACCGGCGTGGCCGATGCAAAAGGAATATCAGAACGGGCAGCATTAATGGTAACGGTCAGGCCTTTGTCATTCATACCACTTACCACACCTGTGAATCCCCCCCATGTTACAAACATGAACTTATGCCCCTTATCAGGCGCATAGAAAGTCACCATCTTATGCTCTGCAAATTTATCGCCCACCCAAAAGTCGAAATTTCTGCCTATCAGCAGCGAGCCATCCTCTGTCTTGGTATCCCAGGCACCAAAAGAAGTACAACCCACCAGCATCATATTCTGCAAGGCATGGCCTACATCGTGTGCCGAGTGGTAATTGAGGATACGTGCATAGTTATTGCCTATCCACTGGAAGGAATCGGATGCAGCATGAGATACCCCGTATATTTCCTGCTGGTATTCGGGCAAAACATGTTCTGGCAGGTCTCGGTTGATGTATCCTATTATGTATTTCAGGAATTTCAGGTAGCCCTCTGCGGGTATCATCTGCTTTATCTGGGCAGTAAATGCTTCTTCCTGTGCCACTATCAGTTCCTGCGATAGCTTACCATTCTTCACCCCACGGTCAAAAGCATTGCCCGATACATACATTTCATACAGGCCATTACGGTTTTTACGTATCCAGTTATCGCCTATGGTATACAGCGTGCTTTCGGCATGTACCCTGTTTATAGCAAATGCCGAAGTATCTGCCACCTTTGGCGGCACAATATCATCAGATACATTGTAAACGTAAATGCTAAAAATTGCAATAATTAACAAGAGTATGCCAGTAAATATGGCAAGGCACCTCAAAAGCCAGCGAAAAAAACGCATAAGGGTGCAAAGATAATCAGTCTGTTTTACGCCACCATCTATTTAACTTTATGTATGCATAGGTACATTTCCTATCTCCCTGAAACAAACTACTTTTGGTACAGTTTTAATGACTTACAACTTATTGCTTATTTCTCACTACTAATAACATGCATCACTTACTTCTTACCAATATCAAACAACTTTGCCAGGTAGAAACAGGCGAAACCTATAAAAGCCGTGTAAGCGGTGCTGATATGAAGCAACTCCCCTCTATAGAAAATGCATGGCTATATATAGAGGAAGGTAAAATCCACAGCTTCGGTCGTATGGACGATGTTCAACCCGTACCGGCTACCGATGTTATAGATGTAAGTGATAAACTGGTACTACCCGCCTGGGTCGATTCGCATACGCATCTCGTGTTCGCAGGTTCTCGTGAAAAGGAGTTTGTAGACCGTATCAATGGGCTTAGTTATGAAGAGATAGCCCGTCGCGGTGGTGGCATCCTCAACTCCGCTGCCCGCCTCAACGAGATGGATGAAAGCGAGCTGTACGACCAAAGCCTGAAACGACTGCACGAGGTAATAGCCCAGGGTACGGGTGCTATAGAGATAAAAAGTGGCTACGGACTGACACTGGATGGTGAGCTGAAAATGCTCCGTGTTATTCGCAAACTAAAGGAAAATAGCCCCATCCCGATAAAGGCATCTTTTTTGGCGGCACATACATATCCTACTGATTATAAGCAGAATCATGATGGATATTTGAACTTAATTATCAATACAATGCTACCCCTTGTAACCAGCGAAGGGTTGGCAGACTATATGGATGTTTTCTGCGAACAGGGCTTCTTTAGTGTAGATGAAACTTCCCGCCTGTTGGAAGCCGGCTGGAAATACGGACTGAAACCAAAGATACATGCCAACCAATTGCACTACTCGGGCGGTGTGGAAATAGGCGTAAAACACAATGCCATAAGCGTAGACCACCTGGAATGTGTAGGCGACCCTGAAATTGAGGTACTGAAAGGTAGCAACACCATTCCTACCCTGCTGCCCGGTGCAGCATTCTTCCTGGGTATGCACTACCAGCCTGCCCGCAAAATGATAGATGGTGGCCTGCCGGTGTGCCTGGCTACCGATTATAACCCTGGTTCCTGCCCATCTGGTAATGTACCATTATTACTTACCCTTGCCTGTACCCAGCTAAAGATGACACCCGAAGAAGCCATCAATGCCGTAACTATAAATGGTGCCGCTGCTTTAGAGCTTACTGATGAAATAGGTAGCATAGCAGTGGGTAAAAACGCCAATCTCATTATAACCAAACCAATGC
>DASWWE010000066.1:0-31937 GCA_036406055.1 Flavipsychrobacter sp.
TAAGGCCAACCGTATAGGTGATGATGGCTTTGGTTTCACTTTTGCCATGAAAGTACTGGCAGGTGGCCGTATAGGCATTGCTGCACAGGCGCTGGGTATTGCCAGCGGTGCTTACGAGTTGGCAGTGAAATACTCTAAAGAGCGTAAAGCATTCGGTACGGAAATATCAAACCACCAGGCTATTGCCTTCAAACTGGCAGATATGGCTACGGCTATAGAAGGTGCGAGGCTGATGGTAATAAAATCGGCATGGACAAAAGACCAGGGCGAAGATTATACCCTGAGTGCATCTATGGCAAAACTGTATGCATCTGAAATAGCACAGTGGGTAACCAACGAAGCGGTGCAGATACACGGCGGTTACGGTTATGTAAAAGACTTCCACGTAGAGCGCCTGCTGCGCGATGCGAAGATCACGCAGATATACGAAGGTACCAGCGAGGTACAGAAGATCGTTATCAGCAGGACGATACTGAAAGACTAGTGTATTTTATATAGTTATAGATAGAAAGGCCCGCAATTGCGGGCCTTTTGCTTTTTACGTATCTTGATGATATGAACTTGCACCTGTTGCTTACCTGTCTTACCTTATTACTATATAGTTGTGCCACAGCCGCCGACTATACGCTTTATCACAAAGCTATCAATAAAGCAGAGCGGCAAATATTTGTTAGTAATCAAATAGATTCCGGTATACAAACCTATCTCGCCACATTCAAGGCTTATGATTTCGTGTACCTGCAGGATTGTATAACCGCTATACAAATAGCACTGCATGCCAAGAATGAAGTTGGATTCAAGGCATTTGTAGATAAGGCCACCCAGAACGGACTGATGCCAAGGCACCTTGCTACCTTCAGATACATAGCAAAGCATCCCTATTATGCAAAGCATAAGAGCTGGATAGATAGTGTATATAATATAAACAGGCCGCGGTATTTAAAACGTATCGATACTGCATTGCTTAAGCAGGTAACTTACCTGTATGCAAACGACCAGATGCAGAAGAACCAGCGTAAAGATGGCAGTGAAACCATTTTTACAAATAACAGGCGATATAAGCTACACATTAATCAAATTATTGGAGAACTAAAGGAACTTACTTATGCAAAAGGTTTCCCTTCAGATAAGCTGATAGGTATATATCAGAAAGACATTATGAAAGAACTGGGGTTGAAATCCCCAGACCTTATCGATTATTATAAAAACAATAAATTAGGTAATCCTTATAAGATCAACCAGAGCCAGTTTGATTTAGAAGAGTGGATGTTTGCTTCTTCTTATCTGCCGGTCATGATGCACCACTATGACAATGCTTTCCTGTTATTTGATACCAGCTATTACAAGCAGCAAATAGCCTTAGGAAATATTCACCCCAAAGATGTAGCGGCTATACACGATTTTGAATTTGACACGGGAAGCAAGCCGCCGATACCCGCACAGGATGCTATGTATTTCGGCTTACACGACCGTTTGATAGGAACCGGTGAAAGGATACCATTAAAAGTACCCGATAGCCAGGTAAACTATTGGCGTGCAAAGTATTCGATAGCACCGGTAGAGCAAGACAGGGCTAAATGGGACTTTATGCGGCAGCATAAGATGTTTTTCGCCTTTGGCGCGATGAATGGCGACAGAATGTAAAACGTGGGTAAAATGTGGACTACGAGGCTTAAATGAGGGTTAAAATTGCGGCAGAATTGATTGCTATATGCCGCATGTTCTTTATTTTTAGTAGATGCGGAAGTTGTTATTTATCCCCTCCTTCTTATGTATTTCATTGAGTGCTTACTGCCAGTCGGCAAATGCAGATGGTACATCGCCGGAGGTTGTGAGCAAGACGAAAGAAGGTAAGACTACGGTTACCATCATCAAACTGAAAAAACCGGGTGAGGAGCCGGCCAAAGAGCAAGATAAAAAGCTGATGGCCTCCAATACAAATAAGCCCTCTAAGCAGGGTGCAGATGTTGTCAGTAAAACATCTGATGGCAAGACCACCGTTACCATCATCAAAAAAGCAAAGCCGGCAGATACGGTTGCTACAGTAGCCACTACGAAGAAAGGTGAAAAGGCGAAAACTGCCCCTGCACCTGCTGCGAAGCCGGAAGTGGTGAAGGTGCTGCAGGAACTGCCGGAGGTGAAAGCGAGGAAGCGTAATGACAAGCATGCGGTATTTGTAAGCCGCGATGCAGATGACCTGGTTACTGTTCAGCAATTAATGGATGACCCAAAGCTATACATGAAGGGTTACGCTATAGACAGCTTCGAGTTTTATTATGTGCCGAAGCAGAATGATTATGTAATGGGCTATGCCATAAAAGGGGATAGTTTTATAAACGACCAGGTAAGGCTAATACTGGCGCAGGCAGAAGCCGGCGATAAAATATATTTCAAGCGTATTTATGCATCAGACGCCAACACTAAGATCCCGGCGTTATCGGGGCTGAATGTGGATGTGCTGATAAAGTAAATCGTGAGGATAATATGAGTAGCATATAAGATAACGGCAACCACAGGGTTGCCGTTATGTATTACATCAGAATATCGTGCACTGGCTCTGGCTTGGGTGGCAGGTCAGCTTCGCCCAGCATCTCGCGCAGGTCTATCTCTACAGTTTTGCAGATGGCAGTGATGGGCACATCATTTATGGAGTTTTCAAATGGGTTCTCACTGCTGGCACCAACTATTTCCATAGTGTTGAATACCCATGCTATCAATAGGTGGAAAGGCACAACCAACCATTCAAATTCTTCGCCCATTTTCTGAAACTCGTTGATGAGGCCAAAAGGTAGCAGCAGTATGAATATCCATGTGAATACCGAGCTGAAGTAAGCATATTGGCGGGGGAATGGAAAACTTTTAATACGCTCTGCAGCGCCTTGCTGATTATAGAACTCTGCTAGTGTGCGCGTCATTTCCACATGATGGTAAGAATCGATAATGCCGTTGTTATAGAGATATTCCAGGTCTTTCGATTGTTTGCGTATCAGTTGTGTAGCAGCGTTTCGATTGTTCACCAGCTGTTCCACTTCTTCTATTGGCAGGTAGCATTGCAATTCTTTATCCAGCGACTTGGTATGGAACTCATCTTCCTGATCTACCAGCCACTGGCCTGTTTTATATGCCTGTTCCCAATATGCCGGTCGGCGCAGTTGCAGGCGCAATGCATTCAGGAAAGCGATATGCCTGTATATTAGCCTGCGGTGTATCTCTTCCAGTTGTATATCGCCGCAGGCAGCATGGTTGCGCTTGTTGTTCACAAAATCCAGCACTTGTATGCCCCATGTGCGGCTTGCATTTACAAGCGATCCCCATACACGGCGTGCTTCCCATAGCCTGTCGTAAGATGAGTTGTTTTTAAAGCCGAGGTAGAAGGCTACCGCTACGGCAATGGCGGATATAGGCAGGAATGGTATCTGCAGAAAATGCCAGTCCAGATAGTGATGGGCAGCTACTACCAGTGCGCTGTAGCAGGCATAGAAGATGAGATACTTCCATGCATACAGCAGGATGATACTCCATCGGATGGTGCGTCTTGTGTACATATATATTATTGTGCAATGCTAATATACAATGCTGCGTTGTTTCTTACTGCAGCGCTGCAGGTTTTATAATGCCATCTTTTACCAATTGCTGTGCCAGGTTATAGCTATACACATCGGCGCCTATGCGGTTTACATGGCCATTGTTTACAAAGTAAGCAGGGCTATCGCACATAGGCAGCAAATCGTGCCTGTAAAAAGGTAGGTTGTTTTGCGCGGCTATCTGCGCATAGTAGTTGAGAATAGTATCTGCATTGCTGATATTCTCAATGTTGTTTCGCCTGAATTCAGGTGCGTATGTGAGCACCAACCTGATGTTCTTTTCCCGGCATAGTGCAAGGAGGTCGCTCAGTATTTTTTTGCCTTTGTCTTGTATGTCTATAGTTTGCGCAGGCCCCAGGCTATCGCGTGGGATGGTGACTGCAGTGTTGCTTACATACCCTTTGTATAAAAAGTCATCATCGGCCATATCATCGCGGTTGCGTATGGTTTGCAGTACTATGCTTTTATAATAATCATCCAATGCTGTAAGCCTGAGGAAAGGGAATATTTTGTACATACCCGTATGTACGCCTTCGGAGCGCAGCATTTTATCTATTGGCTCCAGGTGGTTTACTGTAATATAGGTAGGATAGTAAGCTACAGCATGATGCACTTCCAGCGCAAAATAGTCGAGCGCCAGAATGATATAAGAGGGCGGGCAGTGCTGTAACAGGTAGGCATCTAAAATGCTTTTTATCTCGGAGATATGCGCCCCACTAGCGCCTGCATTGTATGAATTCAGCCCCGTCATGCTATCTATGATGCGTGGGTTCACCGTATTCTTCATGCGCGATGAGCCGAGCAACAGTATATCATATCGCGTGGTGTCTTCCCGGAAGATAAATTCGTTTTTCCGCATGCTGTTGAAGAATTTCTTATCCGCATCTATGATGATGATATAGGCTATCCATGTAACGGCAATGCCTATTACCAGTGCTATAGCTAATCTTAAAATATAGTTCTGTTTCATAGGGCCGGGCTTTTAGAATTGGAAGTAAATAAAGCTCTCATTCACAAACACCCCTACGGTGATGATGGCAAATACCAGGAATGCCAGCATGGCTATATCGCGCACGGGCTTGTTATTATATTCGGTAAGCAGGGGCTGGTTCTTCTTCTCTATCCAGAACATGTAGGTGCAGCCCAGCACCACCAGCACCAGGCTGGTAATGCCAAAGCCGGTACGGTTGTTCGATTCCATCAGCATCCAGTTGAAAGCATTTGGCGCATGCAGGGTACATATCTGTTTGATAATAGTGAACGCTTGACCCACATTCTGCGCCCGGAAAAATATCCATGCAAAGCATACACAAAGGAATGTAAGCAGCCAACCACCTGCACGCCATGCCCAATTGCTGCGCTGTATGTCTTGTTCGGTGGCATACCTGTTGAAGAGGATGAACGCTACCTGGTACACGGCATGCAGGGCCCCCCAAATAATAAAGGTCCAGTTGGCGCCATGCCATATGCCCGATACCATAAAAACAATGGCGATATTGAGCAGGTAGCGCGAGAAGGCCACACGATTGCCACCCAGTGGTTTGTAGAGATAATCCCGAAACCAGGTGGATAGCGAGATATGCCATTTCTCCCAAAACTCTTTAATATTGGTAGCAAAATAGGGACGGCGAAAATTTACCATCAGGTCGAAGCCCATGACACGTGCCGCACCGATGGCTATATCTGAATAGCCGGAAAAATCGCAGTATATCTGTATGGCAAAATAAATGGTGGCAATTACGAGGTTCAGCCAGTGATAATTTTCTGGGTCGCCATAAACCAGGTTCACGTAGATGGAAAGCCTGTCGGCGATCACTACCTTTTTAAATAAGCCCCATGCCATTAGCCGCAAACCCACGATCAGGTTTTCTGCCGAAAAATGTTTGCGCTCATGAAACTGGTGCAGGATGTTTTGCGGACGCTCGATAGGGCCGGCCACCAATTGCGGGTAAAACATCACATACAGAGCATAAATGCCAAAGTGCCTTTCTGCGTTCTGATTGCCACGATATACCTCTATAGTATAACTCATCGCCTGGAAGGTATGGAATGACAACCCTATAGGCAGTATAATAGTTTGAAGGATATCGAGGTCTGTACCCAGCCAGCTATTCAATGCGGTATTAATTGCGTTGTTCCCCTCTATTATCTGCGATGATATCCACAGCTCTTTGAGTATCGGTATGTGAAAAGGGAGTACATCGTTGAGGTTAGTAATGATAAAATCGTAGTATTTGAAGAAGCACAGGAAACCGATATTGGCTATGAGGCTGATAATAAGGTATTGCTTTCGTCGCCGCCCCTGTGCCTGTTCTATATATATACCGGCAAAGTAGTCGATAACGATGGTGACCACCAGTATCAGCACATATATGGGCAGGAAAGCCATATAGAACAGGAAGCTGGCCATCAGCAGGTGAAACCATCGCAGCCGGTGCGGCAGCAGGAAATATATGAGGGTGACTACCGGGAAAAAGAGTAAAAACTGGTACGAGTTAAAAAGCATGTGTTTGCTTGAATGGTTGTAAAAATAATGGCGGGTGTTTGTATCTACAATAGACTGAAGAACATAACAATAGGTTAATATATTAATATTTGATTAGTTCTTAACTATTAACCGTATCTTTGCGCCTCATTTTACAAAAGTTCTTTTTTAATGATGTTATTTTCGAGCTTCTCGCTTAGAGAAGAATTGACTCGTGCCGTATCGGATATGGGCTTTGAGACGCCGACTCCTATTCAACAAAAAGTTATCCCCCAACTCCTATCCCAACCTTCTGATATTATAGGCCTTGCACAAACCGGAACCGGTAAAACTGCAGCCTTTGGTCTTCCGCTACTGCACCACATGGACGTTGCACAGAAACATGTGCAAGCACTTGTATTGAGCCCTACACGCGAACTGTGTATGCAGATACAAGAGGAATTTAAAAAGTATGGCCAACATATGCGTGGCCTTAAAACCACAGCTGTGTACGGTGGCGTGCCTATTGGCGGCCAGATACGCGAGCTGAAGGGCAACCCGCAGGTAATAGTAGCCACCCCCGGCCGCTTGATAGACCTGCTGGAGCGTAAAGCCATATCGCTGGAACATGTACAGTACGTAGTGCTGGATGAAGCCGATGAAATGTTGAACATGGGCTTCCGTGAGGATATTGAATTTATATTGAAGAATACGCCGGCAAGGCAGTACACCTGGTTGTTCTCTGCAACGATGAACAATGATGTGCGTAACATAGCCAAGCGCTTCATGAATAAATGGGAAGAATATTCTGTAGCCCGCGAGAACGTGGGTAATGAGAATATTGACCACCAATACTATGTAACCAATCACCACAACAGGTTTGAAACCCTGCGCCGTTTGCTGGATTTCACGCCGGGCATTTACGGTATTGTGTTTGTGCGTACCCGTCAGGATTGCCAGGACATATCTGAAAAGCTGATGAAGATGGGCTACCATGTAAGCCCGCTGCACGGTGATATGGACCAGAAGATGCGCAGCAAGGTGATGGAGCGCTTTAAGAACAAAAGCCTGCAGGCCATAGTAGCTACCGATGTGGCTGCCCGTGGTATAGATGTGAACGATATTACCCACGTTATCAACTACGAACTGCCGGATGACCCTGAGGTGTACACACACCGCAGTGGCCGTACAGGCCGTGCCGGTAAGTCGGGTATCTGTATATCTATCGTATCGCCTAAAGAAATATCAAACATCCGCCAGATAGAGCGTATCGCCAAGACACGCTTCCATAAAAGCGACATACCGGATGGTGCTGAAGTGGTGCGCAAGCGCCTGTTCCACCAACTGGAGCAGATAGCTACTGCAGAACCTAAAGAAGATTTTGCCAACGTGTACCAGGCCGATATTCATGAACGCTTTGCAGACATGGATAAGGACGAGCTGATACGCCGCCTGATATGGCTACAACTGCGCGAAACGATAGATGCTTACCAGGATGCAGAAGACCTGAATGCAGGCTATGCCAGCAAAGAGCCTAAGGCACGTGGCGGCAACCGCAACAGCGTGCGCCTGTTCATCAACCTGGGCATAAAAGACGGTATCTCTACACCGGAGAAACTGCTGAGCTTCATTACGGAATCTACAGATATAGAACCGGGATTGATAGACCGCATTACCGTGCGCGACCTGAGTAGTTTCTTTAATGTGACAGGTTCCGGTGCCGAATTTATCATGCAAACACTGGCATCTAAAAAATATAAAGGTAGAAAAGTGAGGCTGGAAGAAGCCGAGCAACGCGACCGTGAACGCAGTGGTGGATCGGGTGCAAGAAGCTCAGGTTCAAGGAGCTATGGTGGCGGTAGCAGCCGTGGTGAAGGCCGTAGCGATAGGGGAGGTTCACAAAAAGTTAACAGGAGGTATTACGATAAAAAGTAATTTGTGGTTGCTTTTTAGGTTTTTTTACCCTTTCTTTGCATAACAAAAATTTGATGTGTATGAGGCTGTTGTTACTAACTATGACATTGCTGCTGACAACGATGGGGGTTAAAGCCCAGCAGTCGCAGCTTGAAAAACTGGATAAAGCGATTGACAATGTAAAGAAAGGCATTGCCAGCTTTTACCACGATAAGTTTGAAGGACGCCGTACTGCAACCGGTGATATTTTTGATAACGACAAGTTCACTGCAGCCAGCAATAAGCTGAAACTGGGTTCTTATGTTAAAGTTACCAATGTATCGAATGGGGAAGTGGTATATGTTAAGATCAACGACCGCATGGCAAAGTCAAACACCCGCCTGATAGACCTGGCGAGTGTGGCAGCTAAAAAGCTGGACTTTCACAATAAAGGGATAGCAAAAGTAAAAGTAGAGGTAGTGCCTGCCGAAGAAGGTAAAACAGGCATACTGGCGCAAAATAAAATGATGAATGCGACAGATGCCCCTACCAAAAACGAATTATAGGGTAAAACAATTAAGGTACAAAAGCTCTCCATTCTGGGGAGCTTTTTATTTTTGTCGCATCTATGGAGCTATTCTATAAGCTATATATAAAGGAAACAAGGCAAAAAGGCCGCGGTGTATTCGCTGCCGAAGATATACCTGCCGATGTGCTGGTAGAGTTATCCCCCGCTATTGTAATGACGCTGGAAGAAAAAGCCCTCCTGGATAAGACGGCGCTGTACAACTATATCTTTGAATGGCAGCCGGAAGGGGAAGCACCGCAATGCTGCATGGCGCAAGGGTATATCTCGGTTTATAATCATTCCTATGCCTCCAACTGCGAGTATTTTATGAACTATATAGATAAAACCATAGAAATAAGAACGGTGCGCGCCGTAGCTGCAGGCGACGAACTGACCATCAACTACAACGGCGACTGGAATGATGAGAACCGTGTGTGGTTTGATGTAAAGTAGTGGCTTAATTTTATTGTAACATTCCCAAACAGCAACCACAATGACAAACTGGACAGAAAAAGATAACGCACTATACCGCAGCTTCACCTTCAAAGACTTTTCAGAAGCCTTTGCTTTCATGACCCGGGTAGCCCTGCTGGCAGAAACACAAAACCACCACCCCCGCTGGACCAATGTATGGAACAAGGTGGAAATGTGGCTGAACACCCACGATGCAGGAGATGTAGTGACTGATAAAGACCGCAAGCTGGCAGAGGCTATCGATAAGCTACTGTAACTTACTTTTCTATGCGGAATACCGGGTAGCGCATGTGTACCGGCTCGTAGTAGGGCGAGTTACGATATACAAAGTCGAGCTGGGCCTGACCATCGTTGGCAAAAGTGGGATCCTGTTTTTTGTCGTTCAGTTTTTTATAAAGCGTTTTATCGGTTTGCAGCAATTTGGCCGCTTCATCTTCAAATACATAATCGCTGTAATACTCCTTCTGCTGCAATACCGCATCGAAGAAGCCCCATGCAAAGAAGGCATCCGGGGCTGTAGGCTCCAGTGTTTCTATAATATACCGGGCAGCCGGCTGGTTTACGGGTATCATATAATCACCTTTTAACAGCTTCACATATTGCTGGCTGCGGCTCACTTTTACATTACTGTGCAAGTAATGCCCTTCATAGGGGCGGGGCGTGGTTTCATAATGTTCGATACGATAAGTGGTTACCTGCATCAGGCTATCCTGTTGCATTTCCTGCAGTCGCACCCCGTTTATACGCAAGCGCTCAATAACCCGGTGCCAGCCACGAGGTATGATATAAGCAACAGGTACTGTTACGGAATCTTTTACATGATAGGTATCGCGCAGTTTTACCTGCTTTTTATAAGGCTTGCTGCGGTCGTAATACAGGCGCGGCTGGCCCGATACTTCACTGCGCTTGTACCCCGCCTCATACCCGTGAAAGCTGATGTTGGTGTATTGAGTGGTGTCTACCTGCCAGGCTATGGGGATGAATTTGCGCTGCAGGTATTGCTCCTGCTGTGCGCTTCTACTGCTCTTAATTTGAGGTGCCTGTTGTGCAGCTACATTCAGAAAGCTACGCATCAGCTCGTAAGTAGCTATGGTGCGGTCTCTAAAAGGCTTCAGCATATGTGTTTCCGGCACAAAGCCATAGGTATGGAACAGCGTAGAAAATCCGCTGGCAAACCTTGGGCCCTCATGAAAAGCCATCCAGCCGTTATCCGGCGTATGTCCCCAATGGTTTACATATGGTACCATGTTGTAGCGCTTCTTTTCCATTTCGGCATAGATGGCGGGTTCCAGCGTTTGGTGCAAGTAATTGCCCATGGTACCGCCCAGTTTTCCATGCAGGGTAGATAGCAGGGTCATTACATGTTGGTAATCGGCACCATTGCTTACGTGGTTATCTATAAACAGGTCAGGGTCCAGCATGTGGAACAGTTTGGCAAGGCTTTGTGTTTCCAATGCATCCATCTTTATAAAGTCGCGGTTCAGGTCCAGGTTCTGTGCATTGCCGCGAAAGCCATATTCTGTAGGGCCATTCTGGTTGGCACGGCTGTAGCTGCCACGGTTCAGCATACCGCCGATGTTAAATACAGGTACTACGGCCAGCGCTATGTTATCCGGCACGGTTATCTTGCCTGTTGCCAGGTCGCGCAATAGTAACATGCTGGCATCTATGCCATCGGGTTCGCCTGGGTGTATGCCGTTGTTTACTAGTATTACCAGTTTGGCTTCGGCTTTCCATTCCTGTAGGTTGAACTTGCCGCTGTTGGAGTAGTACACTACCTGCAGCGGGTAGTAAGCATCCGTAGGCCCTACGGTATCCATCTGTATGGTATTGTATTGCTTATCCAGCCGCGTGTAGAAATCTATCAGGTCTTTATAAGATACCGACTGTGTGCCGCCGCTTTTTTCAAACGTGGTTTCAAAGGATTGCGCAACACAAGTAAAGGCTAAGATTTGTGACAGTAGAAGCAAACGCCATTTCATGCGGATAAAAATAGCTTTCATTTGCTTGCCAAACCAGCCATAAATAAAAACTCCCGCTTAAAGCGGGAGCCAGTTAACTCTTGTATTGGCACTGTTCCACCAGCCATTATCGGGCCAGTCGTAAGAGAAAGGCATAATAACCAGTGTAGTAGTGAAGGTCGATTTCAACCTGCTATTGAAGTGAAGCACCCCGAATTTTTCCTTGTTCCAGCTTTCGCCGTCTTCAGTAAGCTGTATATCGCCAAAAGCATACATCAGCCTTAGCTTGAAGCATAAACCGGCGAAAATACCTGCTTCAAATTTCACATAGGGTTGCGCGCCCCATTTCCTGTGTTTTTCACGCTTTTTCACTTCCAGCGTGTCATCCAGGTGTGTTGTGTTGAAGGTGGGCATCACACCGGCACCAAAAGTGGTACAGAAGCGGTGGTTCTTTTCCAGCCTGCCATCATTACCAAACTTCAACGATAATCCTACAGGTACTGCCAGTTGCTTAGTGACACCGCCTACATTGTCCGTTCTTTCATAAAAAAAGCCGCCGCTACCTATTCCTTTCCAGAAGAGGTAGTTGTAAGCTGCATTGATATCAGCAGTGATAGCCGCACGGCGGCCTATCAACGCTATGCGGTAAAAAGTGCCGAGTGTTACGCCCAGTCCGCCTTTGGATGTAGTAGGACTTTCATGGTAACCCTCCCATCTTTTATCTTCATCGTCGTAGTAAGCGAAGTCGCTTTTGTAGGTACCGGCGGCGCCAACTGAAGAAACCCCAATCTCAAATTTCTGCAGGCTGCGGGGTAGCCTGCTTTGCTTTACGAAGCCCTTTTGTGCATTGGCACTGTAAGCTATGGTTAATAATACCAGTAGCGGTATCAATTTACGGGTAATCATATACATCAATAGTGTGGATTCAAGCACAAAATAATACAGGTTTTTAATTAATACATGTGTGTTATGGAAATAAATGTATTTTTCATCTATAGAGTATAGAAGCTACCGTATTGGCTACGCACCCATATACACAGATGACAGATGAAGCCCTGCTGGCGCAGTTTCGCAGCAATGGCGACAATACCTTGCTGGGTGTGCTGCTGCAGCGCTATACGCTTTTGCTGCTGGGTGTGGGTATGAAATACCTGAAAGATAAAGACGGGGCGCAAGATGCCGTGCAACAGGTATTCCTCAAGGCTATTACCCATATGCCTAAGGAAGAGATACAAAACTTTAAAGGCTGGCTGTATATACTGATGCGTAACCATTGCCTGCAATTGCTGCGCGATAAGCACTATCTTACAGAAGAGAGTGCCATTAGCCATGTGGCGGCAGAGGAAAGTGATAAAGAGCTGCTACTGTGGAAGGATAAAACACTGGAACAGATGCAGCCCGCCCTGCAACAACTGGAGGCGGCACAGCGGCAATGCATCAGCCTGTTTTACCTGGAAAAGCAGAGCTATAAGCAGATAATGGAGCATACTGGTTATACCTTTGAACAGGTGAAGAGCTATATACAGAACGGCAAGCGCAACCTGAAACAAATATTGCTACGACTGCAATGAGCGAACTGAAGGACATATGGAACAGTGGCGGTGGCAAACTGCCTGAAGATAAGCTGATAGCTTACCTGGAAGGGCGATTGCCGGCGGATGAGCAGCATGCGGTAGAGCAGTGGCTGGCAGAGGAGGGTATGGAAGCCGATGCGCTGGAAGGTTTGCAATCGCTGCCATCGGCAGAGGCAAAGCAGATGGTAGCAAAGGCCAATTACGACCTGCACAAAACACTGTCGGCAAAGAAAAGAAGGCGTAGGCGCGCTATGAAAGATAACCCATGGGCTTGGGTAGCTATAGTGGTAATATTGCTGCTGTGCGTGGTGGCCTATGTGGTACTAAATATGAGTGCGAAGCAATGAGATATATACTGACGATATTACTTGCTTTGTTATTATCTGTTCCCTTCGCACAAGATACGAAGGTGAAGTTTTTACCGAAAAAGACGTTTAAGCATTTTCCTGCCAAGCTAGTCAATGTTGTCACCTTGCATAAAGTTAATGTCAACAGTACTGAAACTTCCAGGATGTATAGGACCCGTATTAGGGGAGATTATAAAAAGAACGGTCTGAACTTTGCGGGGCACTATAGTTTTATACAGTGGGGGTGTGGTAGTCCATGTCAAATGAGCGCTATAGTAGATATACTAACCGGTAAAGTGTATGATGGACCGACAGCTGCAAAAGGATATGAATTCAACAAAGACAGCCGAATGATTATAGTGAATCCTCCTGATAAAGATGGTTATTATTATGCGTCCGACTATTACCCTGCACCCGAAATATGGGTGTGGAATGAAGCAAAGCGAAAGTTCGTACAATATCAATAGTAATAGAAAAGCAGTACCTTGCAAAGGCTTTACATATCAAGTAATTCATGCAATTAGCAGGTAAAAAGATAGTATTGGGTGTAACGGGCAGCATTGCCGCCTACAAAACACCCGAACTTGTGCGTCAACTAGTGAAGGCGGGTGCCGAAGTGCAGGTATTGATGACCCGTGCCGCTGCCGATTTTGTAAGTCCGCTGGCGCTGGCTACGGTATCCAAACATCCCGTATACAGTAATGTGGCCGATGGGGCGGCATGGAACAACCACGTAGAGCTGGGCCGCTGGGCCGATGCTATGGTGATAGCCCCCTGCAGTGCCAATACTTTAGCCAAGCTGGCTAATGGCCTGTGCGACAACCTGGTATGCGCTGTTTACTTGTCTGCGGTAGCTCCTGTGTTCGTAGCACCTGCTATGGATGAGGATATGTGGATACACCCATCTACCAAAGCCAATATTCAGAAGGTGCGGTCTTATGGCAATCACATTATACCCGTAGCGCACGGTGAACTGGCCAGCGGGCTGGTAGGCGAAGGCCGTATGGCAGAACCGCAGGATATAGTACAGCACCTGGCCAATTTCTTTGAAAAAAAAAATGATAGCCTGAAAGGCATAAAGGCACTGGTAACGGCAGGACCTACGTACGAACGTATTGACCCTGTGCGTTTTATCGGCAATTTCTCCACCGGAAAGATGGGTATAGCTATTGCTGAGCGACTGGCTGCCGAAGGGGCAGAGGTAACGCTGGTATTAGGCCCATCGCATGTGCAGGTACAGGATGCCCGTATCCAAGTAGTGCGTGTGGAAAGCGCAGAAGAAATGTATGATGCCGCTATGCAAGCTTTCCGGGATACCGATATAGCCATCCTTTCTGCTGCCGTGGCCGATTACAGGCCGGAAGAAAGAGCGCCTGAAAAAATAAAAAAGCAGGGCGATACGTTAGATATAAAGCTGGTAAAGAATAAAGATATACTGGCATCGATGGGCAAGGTGAAACAACCCGGCCAGTTGCTGGTAGGCTTTGCACTGGAAACAACCAATGAAGTGGCACATGCGCTGGATAAGCTGCGCGCTAAGAATGCGGATATGATTGTTTTGAATTCGTTAAAAGACGAAGGTGCAGGCTTTGGGCACGATACCAATAAAGTAACTTTGCTGGATAAGAACGGCGGCGTGGAAGCCTTACCATTACTAGGCAAGCAAGAGGTGGCCGCTGCTATTATAAACCATATATTGAAATTGAAACATGCTGAAAAAACTGTTTAACATAGCACTGCTTGTTGGCTGTAGTGTAGGGGCGTATGCGCAGGAACTCAACTGCAAGGTGAAAATAATGCACGACAAGATACAGGGCGTGGACAAACAGGTTTTCCTGGGGATGGAGCGTGGTATTACCGAGTTTATGAATACCCGGAAATGGACAACTGACCAATACCAGACCAATGAACGCATTGACTGCAACCTGCTGATAAACGTAACCGGAAAACTGGATGAGGACGTATATGAAGGCACGATAAACATACAGGCATCGCGCCCGGTGTATAACAGTAGCTATACCAGTCCTACGGTGAATTTTATAGACCGCGAATTCAAGTTTCGCTTCAATCAGTTCACCCCCCTGCAGTTTGATGATAACCGTGTGACGGGTAACGATGCCCTGACATCGAACCTGACGGCTACACTGGCCTACTATGCTTATTTAGTACTGGCGCTCGATTATGATAGTTTCTCTCCCAACGGTGGTACCGAATACCTGAAGAAAGCGCAGAATGTAGTGAACAATGCACCGGAGCAAGGCAAAGTGATAATAGGATGGAAAGCAGTAGATGGTAATAAAAATCGTTACTGGATCATAGACCAATTGCTAAACCCACGCTTTAAAGACTTCCGGGCTATATGGTATAATATGCACAGGCAGGGGTTGGATAACCTGGCTACCAAACCGGAAGAATCGAGGAAGCTAATATTGGAAACGATACCACAGTTTGTGCAGCTGAACAGGGAAAACCCCAGTTCTATACTCATACAATTTTTCTTCAACGCCAAGAGCGATGAATATGCCAGCCTCTTATCGCAAGCCGACCCGGCCGAAAGGTCGAAATACCTGCCTATGATACAACAGGTAGATGTGGCCAACATTCAGAAATACAATAACGTTAAATAGCCGGATGAAGAAGCTGCTATGTGTTGCAAGTTTTCTATTTATTGCTACCGCCTGCAACCAGGTAGATAAAGGCGATGTGCTGCCGCCGGAGAAGATGGAAGGCATACTGCTGGATATGCAGATAGCAGAAGTGTATAGCACCATAGTAGATGACAGCGAGCATTATGTGACCAATAAAAACATGGATTCACTGGCGCGTTACTACAACGATATTTACCGCCACCATAATGTAACGCCTGAAGTGTTTGCTAAAAGCATCGCATGGTATAAAAGAAACCCAGATAAGCTGGATAGCGTGTATAACAACATTATCCCCAAGCTTACCAAGCTGGAAACCCGGTACCCTGTTCAGTAATATCCTCAGTTTATTTCAGTTCTGACAATGCCTTGCGAATGCGTTCCATGGCAGCCTGCAGCTTTTCCATAGATGTAGCAAACGATATGCGTATGCAGTTGGCATTACCAAATGCAGCTCCGTTCACGGTGCTTACATGCGCTTTGTGCAGCAGGTACATTGAAAAATCTTCATCGTTGTTGATGGTCGTAGTACCATCCGATTTTCCGAAGAAGGCGCTGATATTAGGGAAGGCATAGAATGCCCCCTCAGGATTGTTGATGCGTATGCCTTCTATCTGGCTCAATGCGCCAATAACGAAATCCCTGCGCTCGCGGAAAGCATCACGCATTTTATAGGTCTCCTCAAGGCTGGCGGATAAAGCGGCTATAGATGCACGTTGTGTAATAGAATTGGTGCCGGATGTAAACTGGCCCTGCATTTTTTCGCAGGCTTGTACCAGGTCTTTAGGGCCGGCCAGGTAACCCAGCCTCCAGCCTGTCATAGCAAAGCCTTTAGACATGCCGTTTACGATGACCACGCGGTCTTTCAGTTCTGTAAACTGCGCTATGCTTTCGTGGCTGCCGTTGTAGTTGATGTATTCGTATATCTCATCGCTGATGATACCTATATGCGGGTAGCGTTTGAAGACCTCTGCCAGCCCCGCCAGTTCTGCCTTAGAATATACGCTGCCTGTAGGGTTGCAGGGCGATGAGAATATAAACAGTTTTGTATTAGGTGTAATGGCTGCTTCCAGCCTGTCGGGTGTCAGTTTGAAATCGGTATCTATGGTACAGTCTATGTACTTTACTTTTCCTTCAGAAAGGGATACCAGTGCGCTATACGTAACCCAATATGGTGTAGGTATAATTACTTCATCGCCGGGGTTTACCAGGCTCAGTACTGCATTGGCCAGCGATTGTTTGGCACCTGTAGATACGATGATTTCATCTATTGCATAATCCAACCCGTTATCGCGCTTCAGCTTTTCGCTGATGGCTTTGCGCAACTCGGGATAACCTACTACCGGTGTATATTTTGTGTAGCCTTCGTTCATAGCTTCGATAGCTGCCTGGCATATAAATGCAGGTGTGCTGAAGTCGGGTTCACCAAGGCTCAGGTCTATGAGGTCGCAGCCTTGTGCTCTCAACTCACGGCCCAGCTTTGCCATCTTTATCGTTTGGGGCTCTGATATACGGTCCAGTCTTTTGGCTAATTGCATGGGTATAATGCTGTTAGAAGCAGCAAATCTAAGTAGATAACTGTTAAAAATGTGCTTAATCGGTAAAGAGAATACGGCTATTACATATGCGAATAGGCATCTGTAAAGAATAGCAGATATAGCGCCAGCAGCACTATCAAACCTATGATAACAGAAAGAAAAGCAATTGTTTTCTTATATGAACCATTAATGGTTTTCATACGGTGCAGTTCGCTTACATTGTTCAGCACGTTCTCCATGCGCGAAAAGGCAGTTTCGCCTTTTACAACATAGTCGTAAGCACCATATTTCATGCTGTCGATAGCCACATCTATCTTATCCTGGCCAGATAGCATAACCACTTGTGTATTGGGGCTGCGTTCTTTTATCTTTTTCAGGATGGCTACACCATTTTGTGCGTTTGCTTTTTGAGAGCTCAGGTGATAGTCCAGCACTATTATTTCGGGGTTCAGGTGAAGGTTGCTGATTGCTTCCTCGCCATTGTCGAAAGTTTTGATATTATATAAAAACCTTTCTGACAGGTAGTCTTTCAGCATTTCATTCTGGATGGGTTCATCATCCACCAAAAAAATGTAGCGCGAGTTATCTGTAGCCATGAGTGTTAAAAGTTCAATTTCGTAGAAAAATAGAAAAAATATTTAGAATTCAAAAGATACGAGCCATCCTTTTACGCAAAGGTACATACAGGCAATGCCTGTAGTGTGCTGATTCTTATCATTATATGATAAACTACATCTAATAAACGTTTTTCAATTCATTAAATGCCTGTTCACATACCCTTTGTAAGTTGGCTACCAGTGTGGGCAGCCTTTCGAAGTGGGCAGATTCGCCGGCCGTTTGCTCTATCAGGAAGATGTGGCTCACATCTTCTTTCACACCCATATACGATAATTGCGGTTTCATAGAATGGGCGGCTATCTTCACGGCGGGGTAGTCTTTATCTGCCAGCCCCTGCTGTATGTTACTGAGCAGCCGCGGGCCATTTTCAAGAAACATGCCAATGTATTTCTTCATCTTTTCCTCGTTGTTATTGGTAAACTGCATCAGAAATTGCATGTCCGTCACCTTATCGGGCAATGATGGCATAGTTGGTTCGGCCACTATAGTGTGTTGGTTGGTAATGGTGCCTTGCATAACGTCTTGCACATTGTTTTCCATCACTGCGGCCATTTTCAGCAGCAATTCATCTGTTTGAAATGGCTTGGAAACATAGGCATTCATGCCTATGGCGAAGTATTGCTTCACATCTTCCTGCAGCACATTGGCTGTCATTGCTATGATCTTGGTGTCGCGCGCTGGTGGTGCAAGGGTGGTGCGTATGGTGCGGGTAGCCGTTACGCCATCCATCACCGGCATCTGTATATCCATCAGTACAAAGTCGTAGCGAGTATCCTGCACACGGTTTACGGCTTCTTCGCCATTCACGGCTATATCTATAGTAATGCCCGGCAGCAGTTCCTTTAGTGTGTCTTCTGCCACCATGCGGTTAAATTCATTGTCTTCTACCAGCAATATTTTAGTGTCATTCAGTAGCTGCAGCACTTTCTCATTTACCACATCGCTTTTTTCTTCCTCTACCTGCACAGCCGATTCTTCCATTGGTATTAACACACTGAAGGTCGTACCCTTGCCTAGTTCGCTTTTTACTTTTATCTGCCCGTTCATCAGTTCTACCAACTGTTTGGATATAGTAAGGCCCAGGCCGGTGCCACCAAATTTGCGTGCTATATCGGTACCTGCCTGTGTAAAGCTTTCAAATATCTTGCCCACATAATCGGGTGCTATACCTATACCGGTATCGATAATGTCAAACTGTATCCAGTCTTTATTGTTCTCTTTCTTTTGCAGTTGTGCATTTACCTCCACATAGCCTTTCTCGGTAAACTTGATGGCATTGCCCGCCAGGTTTATCAATACCTGGTTGATGCGCGTAGGGTCGCCTACAAGGCGCTGCGCAATGGCGGGGTCTATGTTCACACGCAGGTCTACATGCTTTTCTTCGGCACGCAGCATCAGTACATCGCGTATGCTATGCATCACTTCGCGCAATGAAAAATCGGTATGCTCTATAATGATCTTGCCGGCTTCTATTTTCGACAGGTCGAGAATATCATTGATAATGACCAGGAGGTTATCTGCCGACTGCTGGATGGCATTGAGGTAGCGTAGCTGGTCTTGTTTGGGTTCCTTGCTAAGCAGCAAGCGCGTCATACCTACTATCGCATTCATAGGGGTGCGTATTTCGTGGCTCATATTGGCCATGAACTGTTGCTTGAGGTAGGCGGTACGTTCCGCTACTTCCTTTTCCTTTTGCGCCAGTTCTACCTGCTGGCGTGTTTGCAGGTTGCGCAGCTTATTAAAGGTGGTTTGTTTGAAGATGTCTTCCTTCATTTGCTCGTATGCCTTCAGGTGATAGAAGGCCTTGGGGATGTCGCCCATTTTATCATACAGCAAGGAAAGGCCTTCGTGTACGCTCATCACATCGTGCTTGCGCATGTATTCATCTGCCAGTTCAAAGGCAGCGTTCATATGTTGTAATGATTGACGATAGTTGCCTTCGTCCATCATCATGCGGCCTATGTAGTAGTGCGATATGATCTGCACTTCCACATTGCTGAGTTCTTCCGATTGTTTGAGCGCCTCTGTAAGGTATTTGCGCGCATTCTCAAAATCATTCATTTTATAGTACACCTTACCCAGGCCGCTGATGGCCATGGCGTGCAATACCGTTTCGGGTTCGCTCAGGTTCAGGTTCTCTTCAAAATAGCGCAGTGCTTCCTGCGATTGTTCCTGCTTGAAGTAGATATTGCCGAGGATATGGTACAGTGAATTGAGCCGGTGCACATCTTTTGCCTTCTCGAAGATAGGCAAGCAGCGCAGGGCAAATTCCAGCGCATTCTCATAGTCATTCAGGTCGTAGTGCAGGTATGCAATGCTCGACAGGTTTACCGATTGTGCCACCTCATCGCCCAGCTTCTCATTTATTTTCAGCGCCTCTTCAAAGTGGTTCAGCGCATCGGCCAGGTCGCCACGGTCGCGGTATATATAGCCCAGGTTATTCAGGATACGGGCCTCGAGTGGTTTGTTATTGATGTCGCGCGATATTTTAAGGGCATCCTGCAATGTATCCACGCCATCATCATATTCGCCCTGCTGCCAGTAGCACCAGCCCTTCAGGTTCAGCCCGCGCCCTTTGCCCAGGCGGTAGCCTACCAGTTCCGAACGCTCTATGATATCATCTGAAATATCCATCGCCTGCTCTATATCAAAGTTGCGTATTTCCAATGCCATTTCTATCAGCACGTCTATACGTGCCCTTTCATCCTTCAGCGTATCAAACTCTTGTTGCAGTTGCTTGTACCTCGACGTATCCATCTGTATACTTTATACCAATAAAATTAAAAACCCCTTGCGGCATTGCAAGGGGTGAATATTATTAAACTATGATAGTTCATTATCCGTTGTTTTCCTGGCGGGTATATTCCCTGTGGCCTTTGTCTTCGTAGCTGGTATATACAGCACACCAGTGGCCTATCAGCGACAGGGCCCATGCAGCAATGATCCATGCGTGCCATGGGTAGGCCCATTGTTCTTTACCTTGTTCCCTGTGTATCATTACCATTATAACGGTAGCGATGGCGAAAACAATAAAATGGATAAGAAACATTGATTTCTGACGTCCTGTTGGTTTTATTTTCTGAGGCATGAAGACCGTATATTTTGCGCAAATATAAGCGCTATTAACAAAAGGTAAAAGCGGTTTTATGATAATTCTGCATGTTCCGGCTCCGTACACTGGTATTTTTCCAGCAGGCTGTCGTCATATTCTGCCGCACGTGCTTCTACTTCCAGCGGGTTGTTCCAGTAGCCATGGCGCATGCTGTAGTACAGATATTTAGATACGAACCGCAAGGTGCCGTAGCGTTCAAACTGTTCTATATGCTTCAGTTCATGGCGCACCCAGCGTCTGTTCTGCATAAAGTCTTTCATGCAGGTATTGTGCAGGTGTATGGTGCGCTTCATAACAATGGCCATATGCGGTGAGCGCAATACTTTAGCAGCTATACGTGCCAGCAATGCATTCTCGCGTATCTGCACCGGCATAGGCTTTAATTTGTCATGGTTTTGCATGAAATGTGTAGTTAATTTTATAATACAAGCCACTCTGGTTAACTTGTGCTGCAAAATTAGTTCCTTTTTTAAATACCGATAATGAAAAAACAGATACTACTTGTTTCCGCATTATTTACGGGATGGCAAGCTATGGGGCAACCCATGTTGCCGCTGGTGCCCGATAATAGTGATAAACCCGTCAAATTGCAGGATGCTGTTAAAGCTTACGAAAACAGGTTTGGTACGCCATCCGGCAAAACTGAGAAAGAAGGCAAGCGTGTAAAAGAGGGTAAGGACTACCATTTCGGACGCTGGTTCTGGTATTGGAGCAATCACACCGATGCTAATGATAATATCGTTTCTACAGCAAAAACATTTGAGGAATGGCAGCGCTTTCATGCGCCTAAACAACATAAAACTACTGCCAGTAAGCTGGCTTCCAACTGGTCGTTCCAGGGGCCTACTACGTCGGGGGGCGGGTATTCAGGTATCGGCCGTATCAATGTGGTTGCCTTTCATCCTACCGACGCTAATACCATATATATAGGTAGTGCCGGTGGTGGTGCATGGAAAACAACGAATAACGGTGCCAGCTGGGTATCATTATCGCATATGCTGCCCGTGCTGGGCGTATCGGATATAGATGTAAATCCGCAGAACCCACAAACCATCTACATGTGTACGGGCGACAGGGATGCAAGTGACACCTACAGCGTGGGGGTCATGAAGTCGACAGATGGCGGCGTAACCTGGGATACTACCGGCCTGAAATGGCAAACGAACCAGTACAGGCTGGCCAATGGGCTGGTGATAAATCCTGTAGATACCAATTCCATCACACTGGCAGCAAGCGATGGTATATACAAATCTTATAATGCAGGCACTACCTGGAGCAGGGTGGTGAATGGCCCTAACTTCAAACAGATAGTAGCGCACCCTACCGATACAAATGTGCTGTATGCCACTACCTATAGTTATGGCAGCGCACAGATATACCGTTCTGCAAATGGTGGCAGGAATTGGAATTCAGTAGCATCTCCTGCTACTGCCTGGAGGATAGAACTGGCTACATCGCCTAAGGATGTGAACGTGGTGATGGCCGTAGTAGCCAAAACAAGTGGCAGCCTGGGGGGCATCTATAAGTCTACAGATACCGGTAAAACATTCAGTATCATATTCAACCCCGGTTCTGACTGTTCGAAAGACCTGCTTACCGGCGATGTATCCGGCACTATCAATTGTGGCAACCAGGGCTGGTACGACCTGTGTATCGCTATCGATCCCAATAACTCAAACAACGTAACAGTAGGTGGTGTAAATACATGGTTTTCTACAGATGGTGGTATCAACTGGGGTATATCTACCAACTGGTATTCTATAAGTGGCATTGCTGAAGTGCATGCCGATAAGCACTATATGCTGTACCATCCTACTGTTGCCGGCAGGTTGTATCAATGCAATGACGGTGGTATATACTATACAGACAATCCTATGGCGAATAACAGCCTTTGGACAGATATAACAAACGGTATGGGCATCACGCAATTCTACCGCAACGCAGTAAGCCCTATATCACATTTCATATTGGGTGGCGCGCAGGATAATGGTACCAAAGGCAATCGTTTCGCCTTTTGGGATGATGAAAACGGTGGCGATGGCATGGATTGCCAGGTAGATTACACGGATAGTACGACTTATTATACATCTACTCAATACGGTAATATCTCTCGCCACTCTGCAACGTTGGGTAATGAGTTTATTTCCGGAAATATCCCTGGCAACCCCGATGGTGCATGGATAACACCTTATATAGTTAGCCCTCATGACCCATCGCACCTGCTGGCTGGGTATCAGCATATTTATTTCTCAAACGATTATGGTAGTTCATGGTATTCTATACAAGGCAGTGCATTACAGTCTGGTACTAACCTGATACGCATTGCTATGACACCTGCCAGCACATCTACCATATATGCTATTGCCGAAAATCAAAGCAACAATGCGGGTCGTGTATATTATACACACAGCTTTACGCCAGGCAATACAGCCACTTTTACACTGTTATCACCGCCCTTCAATGGCAAGGTGTCTGACATAAAAGTGGATCCTACTAACAAAGACCGTTTCTGGCTCACCTTCAGCGGCTATGGCGGCCCGCAGGTGGCAGAGTATAATGCGGGTACGTGGACACAAATAAAAACGGGCCTGCCCGATGTGCCGGTGCACTGCATAGAAATAGATACGATGAACAAAACCATGTTCATAGGCACAGATATCGGTGTGTTTTACATGGATACCGCAACTAAGCAATGGGAGGCCTTCAATGACGACGATAAACTGCCAAGCATAGAAGTAACAGATATAGATATTAATTACAGCAGGAAAGAACTATGGATATCTACCTATGGCCGCGGCATGTGGATGTCTTCAGATTTAGGTGCTATAGGAGATACAACAACCGATACCCCGATAAGCGTACAGGTTATCCCTTATGCTCATGAAGCTTTGGAAATATATCCTAACCCCAATACCGGCCGCTTTGTGGTAAATATGGATGCACAACACTTTGCCAACATCCCTGTTGCTGCCAGGATGATAGACAATGCGGGCAAAACCGTATGGCGCAACAATGGTACTACAAATGCAGCGGGTGCCTTAATGGTAAATGCACAGGGATTACCCGCCGGCATATACATCTTTGAGGTGAGCAGTGCAGATATGGTAATAGGCCGGAAGCGGATAGCAATAGAATAGAAAAGGAAATACCCATAAATAATAAAGGCCCGGTAATACCGGGCCTTTATTTATAAGATATAAGCTAAAAGAAATGATTAAGCAGCTTTCTGTACCTGTGGTGTAAATGCACGTTGAGCCAGGAAATAAACACCAAATAAAACGCCATTACCAACCAGGTCGCTGATAACTGTATTCTTAAAGAATGGGATAGCCATTACATAAGTCTTTACAAAACCAGCACCATTAAGGCCCCACATACCGGTAAGGAAAGAACCGAGGTTTGACAATACAAAGAATGCCAGCGAGCCTACCAGTGAATAGCCGACTACTTTAGGTACATTCACTTTACCCATAATAGTGCCCAGGTAAGTAACTACAGCCATACCGCCATATACAAACAGCTGCTCAAAACCGTAGAAACCATTAACGGATGTGAATAGTTGGAAATAAAGGTCGGCAATGAACATGCTGAGTAAAGGCAGGATGTATGCAAAGCGCTTTTCTTTAATGATAGCACCTGCAAAAAGGCCAACGGCAGCAATAGGTGCCAGGTTGTACCAGTGCATTTCTTGGTTGATGATGCGTAATAATGCAGCCATCAGTATGAGGCCTGCCGCTAATAGTATGTTCGATTGATTACGTTTCATAATTAAGGTCAAAATTAAACAGAGTAAAGCAAAAAGCGAAATGTGAGTTACATTTCGCTTTTTCTTATTTACAATCCACGTCCGTGGCAGCTTTTGTATTTCTTGCCGCTACCACAGGGGCAGGGGTCATTCCGTCCTATTTTAGGGCCTGCCTGCACCGGCGAGCGTTTTACACTGCTCCCTTCCTCCTCATACATATCGTGCTCGTCGGCAGCATAGTCCTGTCCGGCTTCGTCTATGTCTTCTTTATTCATTTGCAGCTGGCTCATATCTGTATGCTGTGGTATTTCCTCTGCAGCTTGTGGTGGTGCATCCTGCATTGGTATGCCAGCACGCAGCAGGAAGGATACGATAGTTTTGTTCGTTTCCAGCATCATTTGCTTGAACAGGTTGAACGCTTCAAACTTATAGATCAGCAGCGGGTCTTTCTGTTCATACGATGCCATTTGTACCGATTGGCGCAGATCGTCCATAGCACGCAGGTGGTCTTTCCATGCATCATCTATCAAAGCCAGGGTCATACCTTTTTCCAATTGTTGGATAACAGGGCGGCCATTTCCTTCTACGGTTTCTTTCAGGTTGGCATATACCTGTATACCGCGTATGCCATCTGTAAATGGTATGACGATGTTCTCGATGCGGTCGCCATTCTCTGCATGTATCTGCGTGAGTGTAGGCATAATATGTTCACTGATGGCGGCCGATTTGCGGGCATAGAATTCTTTTACCTGGTGGTATAGCTTGTCGCCAATGGTAGAGAGGTCTGCTTTAGCAAATTCGTCAGCAGTAATGTCTTGCGGCTCCATAGCCAGGTGCATCATTACATCCAGCTTGAAGGCTTCGAAATCCCTGCTTTCTTCAAATTTCGTGGCCGTATCTATACACACATCATACATCGCATTGTCGATGTCTATAGCCAGGCGGTCGCCAAACAGGGCGTGATTGCGGCGTTTGTAGATAACATCGCGCTGAGAGTTCATGACATCATCATACTCCAACAGGCGTTTACGTATACCAAAGTTGTTTTCTTCTACTTTCTTCTGCGCACGCTCGATAGACTTGGTGATCATGCTGTGTTGCAGCACCTCGCCATCTTTGTGGCCCATTTTATCCATCAGGCTGGCTATACGCTCAGAGCCAAACAGGCGCATCAGGTCATCTTCCAGCGATACAAAGAACTGTGAAGTGCCGGGATCGCCCTGGCGGCCGGCACGACCACGCAGCTGGCGGTCTACACGGCGGCTTTCGTGGCGTTCTGTACCAATGATAGCAAGGCCACCGGCTTCTTTAACACCAGGCCCCA
This sequence comes from Flavipsychrobacter sp., assembly GCA_036406055.1. Classification (GTDB taxonomy): domain Bacteria; phylum Bacteroidota; class Bacteroidia; order Chitinophagales; family Chitinophagaceae; genus Polluticoccus. The sequence goes on from DASWWE010000066.1 coordinate 25,848, forward strand.
GTTTAATGTCGGTACCACGGCCGGCCATGTTGGTAGCTATGGTAACAGCGCCTGCCAGACCGGCTTCGGCTACTATCTGTGCCTCTTTCGAGTGTTGTTTCGCGTTCAGTACATTGTGTGGTACTTTCTTTTGCTGCAGCATGCGGCTCAGCAATTCAGAAACCTCTACCGATGTGGTACCCACCAGCACCGGGCGGCCTACGCCACGCAATGCTTCTATCTCATCTATTACAGCCTTATATTTTTCGCGCTTGGTTTTATATACCAGGTCTTGCTGGTCTTTACGCGATATAGGCAGGTTGGTAGGTATTGCTACCACATCCAGTTTGTAAATTTCCCAAAACTCACCCGCTTCCGTTTCGGCTGTACCGGTCATACCGCCCAGCTTGTGATACATACGGAAGTAGTTTTGCAGGGTAACAGTGGCGAAGGTTTGTGTAGCAGCTTCCACTTCTACATTTTCTTTCGCTTCTATTGCCTGGTGCAGGCCATCGCTATAGCGACGGCCATCCAGTATACGGCCCGTTTGTTCGTCTACTATCTTCACTTTGCCATCCATCACTACGTACTCTACATCTTTATCAAATAAGGTGTAGGCTTTCAGCAATTGCTGAACAGAGTGGATGCGGTCTGCTTTAATAGCATAGTCTTGCAGCATGGCATCTTTGCGTGCTGCCTTTTCTTCAGGCGCAACCGCCAGCTTTTCTATTTCAGCCAGTTCGGTACCTATATCGGGCAGGACAAAAAAGTTAGGGTCTTCGCCCGATTGCGTGATCAGTGCCAGGCCTTTTTCGGTCAGGTCTACACTGTTGTTCTTTTCATCTATAGTGAAGAAAAGTTCCGCATCTACCACCGGCATATTGCGCTTTTGTTCACCTATATAATAGTTCTCCGATTTTTGCAGCACCTGGCGCACACCTTCTTCACTCAGGTATTTTATCAGGGCGCTGTTTTTAGGCAAGCCCCTGTATGCGCGGTATAGCTGAAGACCACCATTGTCTTTATCAGCCTTACCTTCGTTTATCAGTTTTTTAGCTTCTGTAATGCTATTATTGATAACACGTTTCTGTGCATCCAGCAGGCGTTCGATGCGTGGTTTCAGCGCGTGGAACTGTTGCTCATCACCACGAGGCACAGGGCCGGATATAATAAGCGGTGTACGGGCATCATCTACCAATACGCTATCCACCTCATCCACCATAGCATAGTGGTGTTTACGTTGCACCATTTCGCTTGGGTGGTGCACCATGTTATCGCGCAGGTAGTCGAAACCAAATTCGTTATTGGTACCGTAAGTGATATCGGCCATATACGCTTTGCGGCGCATAGGCGAGTTAGGCTGGTGTTTATCTATACAATCGGTAGTAATACCCAGGAATTCAAACAGTGGGCTGTTCCACTCCTGGTCGCGGCGGGCCAGGTAGTCGTTCACCGTTACAATGTGTACGCCTTCTCCGGGCAGTGCATTCAGGTAAGCAGGCAGGGTAGATACCAGGGTTTTACCCTCACCGGTAGCCATTTCCGCTATTTTACCTTCGTGCAGGGTCATACCGCCTATCAACTGCACATCATAATGCACCATGTTCCAGGTAACGGTACTGCCCGCAGCCTGCCATGTATTGCGGTAGATGGCTTTATCGCCTTCTATGCGTATGTGGTCTTTTTCCAGTGCCAGTTCTTTATCCAGCTCTGTAGCTGTAGAAACTAGTTCGGCATTTTCTTTAAAGCGGCGTGCAGCTTCCTTTACTACGGCAAAGGCCTGCGGCATTATCTTTTCCAGTACCACCTCTATCTGTTCGTCACGCTTTTTTACCAGCTTGTCTATTTCATTATAAACAGCCTCGCGCGATTGTACATCACCGGCATCAAAATTTTCAGCTGCGGCCTTTTGCTGGGCAATCTCTGCATCTATATCTTTCAGGTGTTCGCGTATCTGCTGGCGAAACTCTTGTGTTTTATTACGTAGCTCATCATGAGAGAGGGATTGCAGTTCGCCGTAGATACGGTTTATTTCGGCCACAATCGGTTGCGTGCGTTTTACGTCTTTATCCGACTTGCTACCGCCAAATAATTTTGAAAGAAAACCAATCATCTTGTTAATTGTAGTATTTACAGTATGTTTTCAAAAAATGAAGTAAGAAAGGTGATTATCTTTAAATAACGAACTTTCAAACATCGAAATAATTAAGTATCAAAATGTATGCAGCTTTTTAAAACTGACATGCTGACACTTAAAGGGCCTCAAAGCTACGCCAAAAGCCGCATTTGAGCAAGGATTAAGGCAGGATAAGCCGGGCTTTAAAAAAAAATTGTCCTTACCTCTTGCAAGGCAATTTTTTTTTTATGTATTTTGGGAAACGATTTAGAAAAAAAGCGCTCAATTATGAAAAAAACCTTCATCCTCGTTACAACTGTGCTGGCTTCGGTTTTTGCAGCTAATAAAGGTTTGGCACAAGACGATGAACTAGTTAGAGTATATCGTTGGTACAATCCGAATGACCAGAACTATATAACAGTAGCCGATGGGGAATACCAGGAAGGCCAAATGCTGAACTGGAACTGGAAAGAAAAAACGCAGATTTTCGTTGCTTACCGTAACCCGGCTCCCGGTCGTATTGCCGTAAACAGCTGGTACAATCCGGATACTAAAGATTATGCTTCCATCGCAGAAGATGAGTTTTCTGATGATGATATGATAAAAATGGGCTATACTGGCAAGAAGCTCCAATTCTATGCATTGACGCGCCGCGGCCCTAACACTGTTAGCGTTTACCGTTGGTATGTGCCTAAAAATCACGATTGGGTTTCTATACCTGAGGAAGCTAACACAGATGCTTATTACAAAAAAGGTTATCGTCGTAAATCTTTCCAATACTACGGTATAGCCCGTAGCGCGGATGCACAGATATACAACCAACTGTAAGATTTTAAACAGTTAAAATATTATAAAGGCTGCTCACGAGCAGCCTTTATCTTTCGTATAAGGTTTTGAAATCTGTGCTGAGGATTACATTACCTGCACAATCAGGAATTTTAAGTATTGCGTGGTAGGTACATGCCACAGTATCGGGTGATCTGATGCCTGTGTTTGCCAGGTTACTTGCCTTATTTTACGGCGGGCATCCTTGGCGGCCATTTCTATGGTTTTTAAGAACATATCGGGCGGTACCAGGTTGGTGCACGATGCCGTTACCAAAAAGCCGCCGGGTTTCGTCAGCTTCATACCACGCAGGTTTATTTCTTTATAGCCGGTAATGGCTTTCTGAATATTCTCGCGGCTCTTGGTAAATGCAGGCGGGTCCAGCATTACAACATCATAACGCTTGCCTTCCTTCACCCATTGCTTTAATACATCAAAGGCATTCACCGCTTCAAACTTACATATGTTGTCGTAGCCATTCAGCTCAGCATTGCGGCGCGCCGTTTTAACGGCATTCTCCGAAATGTCTAGCCCCAGTACGTTTTTAGCGCCATAGTGTGCGGCGTGTAGTGAAAAGGTGCCGGTATAGCAAAAAGCCTCTAATACGTTAGCACCTTTTACAATGTGCTGAATGGCACGGCGGTTATCCTGCTGGTCAAGAAAGTAGCCTGTTTTCTGACCATTTTCAATATCTACGTGAAATTTCAGGCCATTTTCGTTCAAGATGATATTGGTATCGAAAGGGGCTGACAAAAAGCCCTTCTGCTGTGGCAGTCCCTCTAATTCCCTGACAGGAACATCATTGCGCTCATAAATACCTTTGGGTTTGAATATTTTGTTCAGTGCCGCTACGATAGCAGGTTTCCACCTGTCTATGCCCAGCGCCAGCGTTTGTATCACAAAATAATCGTTGAACTTATCTATGATAAGGGCGGGCAGACTATCGGCCTCGCCAAATATCAGGCGGCAGTTTTCTACATAGCCTATGCTTTGCCTGTATTCCCATGCCTCTTTTATGCGGTTGTAAAAGAAGTTGTCATCAACTACTTCATTTTTATCGCGGGTTACCAGCCTGATGCGTATTTGCGATGCAGGATTTACGTAACCCTTGCCTATAAAGGAACCATTTGAAGAAAAAACCTCTACTATATCTCCGGCTTCATATTCGCCTTCGCTATCGCCCAGTTCATTACCAAATATCCATGGGTGTCCGTTTACTACACGGTCACCCACCTTTTTTCTCAGAAAAAATTTAGCCATCGTGCAAAAGTAATAAATAGCAGAGGAAGATAACTTAATCTTAAATACCAGATAGCTGCAATACACAACACACTATTAATTATTTTTGCGACGATGCTGCAAAAACTGGTAATCAACAACTACGCTATAATCGACCATCTTTCTTTAGCACCCGATAAGCACCTGAATATTGTAACGGGTGAAACCGGTGCTGGTAAAAGTATCATACTGGGGGCGCTATCGCTGATATTGGGCGAACGTGCCGATACATCGGTACTCATAAATAAGGAGGAGAAGTGTATAGTAGAGGCGCATTTTGAAGTGACAGATAATACTGCCTTTAGGCAGGCCATGCAGCAGGCCGACCTTGATGATGATACTTCATGCATCATACGCAGAGAGATAAATACAGCAGGCAAATCGCGCGCTTTCATCAATGATACACCTGTAACACTTAATACATTAAATAAGCTGACGGGTATGCTGGTAGATCTGCACCAGCAGTTTGATAACCTGGCACTGCGCGATGATGATTTTCAGATGGATGTGGTGGATGCGCTGGCTGAAAATATAGCGTTGCGGAAAGAATACCGGGAACAATATGCACAATACAAAAAAATAACCTCATCGATAGCAGAACTAAAAGCCGAGCAGACACAATGGCAGAAAGAGGCAGATTATAAGCAGTTTTTGCTGGAAGAATTAACTACTGCATCTTTTAAAGCCGATGAAATAGAGCAGGCAGAGCAGGAGTTGAAGCAGTTATCGAATGCAGAAAAGATACTGGGTGTGCTGCAAGCTGCCAATAATACCCTGGCAGAAGGTGAGCAGCCATTGATAAATGAACTGAAACGTGTAACCCAACAGCTGCAAAGCATTAGCGAGCTGGTGCCTGAAGTGACTGCTGTAAATGAAAGGCTGCAATCTGCATGGGCGGAGTTGAAAGATATCACTAATGAGCTATCGACAATAGAAGGTAACATCAGCCTGGATGAAGGTAAGCTGAACCTGCTACAAGAGCGTATAGATCTTGGCTACAAGCTGCTAAAGAAGCATGCTTTACAGAATACGAACGAATTACTGTCGCTACAGGCACAACTGGAAGAAGAGCTGAAAGCCAGCCTGAACCTGAATGAAAACATTGCCAACCTGGAAGCGGAACTGCAAGCTGTATATAATCAGTTGGTCGATAAAGCACAACAGCTATCAGCCAGGAGAAAAGAAGCAGCGCCGCAGATAGAAGAACGCATCAATAGCCTGCTGGGGCCGGTAGGTATGCCCAATGCACGTATTAAAATAGCTATCAATCCGCTGAATGAACCGGGCATCTTCGGTACAGACGATGTACAGTTTATGCTGGATGCCAACAAGAGCGGTCAGTACCTGCCGGTATACAAAGCCGCATCGGGTGGGGAAATGAGCCGTATCATGCTCTGCATCAAATCGCAAACGGCAAAAGCCATGCACTTACCTACGCTGATATTTGATGAGGTAGATACCGGTATATCGGGCGAAGCGGCCAAGCAAGTAGGCATGCTGTTGCGCAACCTTGCCGCGTATCACCAGGTGATATGCATTACACACCAGCCACAGGTAGCAGCAAAGGCCAACAGTCACTTCTATGTATATAAAGAAGAAGGTAAAGATGGCAAGATAAATACGCGTGTGCGCATATTACAGCCTGATGAGCGTATATTGGCCATAGCGCGCATGATAGATGGCGAAAAGCCAAGTGACGCCGCTATGCAGAATGCAAAAGAACTGGTAGTAGCTTAAGGCATAGCCACAGGCGGACGTTTTGTAAATTTTTCAACAGGCAGGTATAGCCATCCTGTCTTCGCCGTTTTAAAGAAAAGCCTGTTTTTCATATCCGCAGTTATTCCCGCAGGAATCACGTTTTTGCCACCGGGGGTAACGGTTAGTTCCAGTGT
>DASWWE010000067.1:0-5767 GCA_036406055.1 Flavipsychrobacter sp.
GGTAGGCATGACTTGAAAATTCACGATGCAGATGATACCTTTACGGTATCTCTTAAATTGAACCTCGCATGATAACAGCTATTGCTTTAGACGATGAACCATTGGCACTAGTCATCGTTAAGCAGTTTTGCAGTCGTATAGACTTTATCGACCTGAAAAAAACTTTCACGGAAACAGAAGAAGCGCTTGCTTACCTTAAGGAAAATCCTGTTGACTTACTTTTCCTGGATATAAAAATGCCAGCCATTTCCGGTATCGACTTTTATAAGATGGCAGGCCAGGACACTATGGTTATCTTCACTACAGCCCATAGCGAATATGCTATTGAGGGATTTAACCTGAACGCTATCGATTACTTGCTAAAACCTTTCGATTTTAACCGTTTTAAACATGCTGTAACGAAAGCGCAGGATTTTTATAATTATTCTAAAGATAAAACCGATGAACCCAAACCTTTTCTCTTTATCAGGGCCGACTACAGCATGGTGAAAATAGAATTGAAAGATATCCTGTTTATAGAGGGTCTTGACAACTATCTGAAGATACACCTTGATAATGCAAAGCCTATAACGGCACGCATGAGCATGAAGACAATGATAGAAAAGCTTCCCGCTAAAGATTTCCTTCGCGTGCACAGGTCGTATATCGTTCCACTGAATAAAATACAGTCGGTACGCAATAAAACAATACAGCTGCCCAATAAAGAAATACCTGTTGGCACAAACTATGTGGATATTGTGCAACAGGCATTCAAACAATAAGATTAGTTTAAAACGAAAGCTCTAAAAAAGCAGGGCAATGGTCGGAGTGTTTTACATCCGGATATATGGCTGCAGCTTTTAAGCTATCGCGCAATGGTTCAGTAACAGATATATAATCGATACGCCAGCCTTTATTTTGTTCCCTAACACTTGGAAAACGAGCGCTCCACCATGTATAATGATGTGGGTCTTGATTGAAGGCACGGAAACTATCCACAAAACCTTTTTCCCAGAATCTATCCAACCAGTCCCGCTCTTCCGGCAAGAAACCGCTGCTCTTTTTATTACCTGCCGGGTTATGTATATCTATCGGCTTATTGGCTATATTGTAGTCGCCACACACCACTAGTTTGGGCCTGTTATTAGAAAGAGCCAGCAAATATTCCTGGAACTCATCCAGCCATTGATATTTATATGTCTGCCGTTCATCACCGCTGGTACCACTTGGGAAATAAGCATTTACAAGCGTTACATCTCCAAAGTCAAGGCGTATTACCCTACCTTCAGCATCGCTCTGCATAATACCATTGCCATAAAAAACATTATCCGGTTTTATCCTGGTAAAAACGGCTACGCCACTGTAGCCCTTCTTTTCGGCGGAAAACCAATAGGTTTCATAACCCAAAGCTTCAATCTCAGACACATCTACATCGGCCTTGGCTGCTTTTGTTTCCTGCAGGCATATCACATCCGCAGGGTCTGTTTTCAGCCACTCGATAAAACCTTTTTTAATAGCGGCACGTATGCCGTTTACGTTATATGATATAATGCGCATGCTACTTTGTTACTTGTGATGCGATTTGCTGTTGCAATGATTGTGCCCAGCTAACCAGCAATTCCTTTTCTTCTATTGTTAGTTTAGCTTCTTTGTGTACCAGGGTATATGAACCCAACGGCATTTCATCTTTTTCTAACATTTCAGCCGTTTCTTCCAGCTTGTGTGCTTGTTTTTTCAACTGATAAGTAGCAAACTCTGAAAAGTTGAGTTCTTCTTTTCCTTCGTTTACATGATTTTGCATCCACAAGCCAATCGGCTGGATATTGGTATACCAGGGGTAGTTAGTATTATTGCTATGGCAATCGTAACAAGCTTTCTTTAATACTGCCTGAACATTGTCCGGCACTGTGTAATGAGCGCTAATATCATTTACAGAAGCTGCGTTCGACTGATTGCGTGATGGGCGAATGAATTGCACAACAACCAACAGGATCAATAATCCCAGCAATATTCTCTTCAGCATATTTTTAGTTTATCGCTAAAAATACATAATTCATTATAACCCAAAATGGTTTTACTATCATAAGCCATTAAATTATTGTTGTAAAGAAGAAGGCAGCACACCAAGATGTGCTGCCTTGACAACTATAACTTACGCTAGTTGAAAGTAACAGTGATATTACCACCAACATCTACCCATGTAGCAGTTATGGAAGTGCAAGTGCCACAGCCAGCAGGTACACTTACTGTATAAGTTGTGGGAAATGGAACACAACTTTGTCCTACCTGCCCCTGTACAGGACAAGTGGGATTGGTAAGGCCATTTGTGTTAGTACTGAAAATAAATTTGTAATACTCAAACGTTCCACTAAACCCAAGTGTAGCAGGCGTATAGTTATTGGTAGAAGTGGGTGGAATACTTAGTACTGATGTCCATGTATTGTTAAAACAAACCCCAGGTGTATTATTGTAAATACGATAATAAATGGTGCATCCCGTGTTATTGATCACATCAAAATTTTGGGCTTTCACACCAATGGCTGCAAGCAGGCATAATGCCAGCATTAAGAACTTCTGTTTCATGATAAAATTGTTTTTAAGGTGAATACTGAAATTATTAAGGCCGCATCATATAAAAAAATAAAAGAACATCATTTTTATTTTATAATTCATAATGTGTTTTATAGCACTTGAACATCAAAGCTACATGGAACCTATATACATTTAAGATTATTGTAGATAAGCAAAATAGCATCCGTGATCACGGATGCTATCAAAATTAAAATATACTACATTTACTTATAGTATGCTATTTCCTGCTGTCCTTCACTATTGCGCATACCGCGATACATACCTGCGGAATTAAAGCAGAAGTTATGCTCCCCCTTGGCATTTACAGCTATCAAGCCGCCTTCGCCGCCCATTTTTACCAGCTTGTCTTTTATCACTACATCGCACGCTTCTTTTAATGACAGGCCTTTATATTCCATAAGGCACGATACATCATAAGCTACTACCGCACGTAAGAAAAACTCGCCGTGACCCGTACAAGAGATAGCGCAGGTATTATTATTGGCATAGGTACCGGCACCTATTACGGGGCTGTCGCCTATGCGCCCAAAACGTTTGTTGGTCATGCCACCGGTAGATGTACCACCCGCTATGTTACCATGCTCATCGCAGGCAACAGCACCAACAGTACCAAACTTATAATCAGGATTAGCCGCTGCAGGCCCTTTCAGGTTATCACCTTCATGGTCAAGTTGGGTAAAATCGCTGTCACGTATCTTCACCCATTGCTCATAGCGCTGCTTGTTAAAAAAATAGTCATCTTTAGCTTGCTCTATACCACGGGATAGTGCGAATTCTGCCGCACCGCTACCACTCAAGAATACGTGACCGGAATGCAGCATTACTTCACGTGCTAATGTTATCGGGTTTTTGATATTACGAACACCTGCTACCGCACCGGCTTCCAGTGTTTTGCCATTCATCAGTGCTGCATCCATTTCATGCAGGCCTTTTTTTGTGAATACAGACCCGCGGCCGGCATTGAAGATGGGATTGTTTTCCAGTTCCGTAATGGCAGCTACTACTGCATCTACAGATGAACCGCCTTGCTTCAGTATTCCGTAACCTTTATCTAATGCTGCATTCAATCCATTGTCATACTCACGCTCCTGCTCACTATTCATCATAGCAGGAGTAATATTTCCGGCTCCGCCGTGTATTACCAGTGTTATCATTTAAAAACTACGTATTGCATTTATTTTGTAAAAGTACCGCTATTGCAAATATGCAGCGGTTATTTCATCACCACTTGTTTCTACTTCTATATGTTCCTGCAGCGTAGTAGCAATGCTATGCCCTACTATATCGGGAGACACAGGGAATGCTTTATGCTTCCTGTCTACCAACACTGCAATGAGTATTTTAGCTGTATTATAATCCAGTACCGGACGCAGGGCATACAGTAGCGTCTTCCCTGAATTTGCCACATCATCTACCAATACTACCGATTTGCCTGTCAGGTTCTGAGCAATAGAGATCGTTTCTTCCAGTGGTTTGCGCTTGTTCAGCTTCATGGGGAGTACTTCCACCTGTAAAGGACTTATCTTTTGAATACGCGCTGCAAGATTTTTAGCAACGGCCAGCCCACTCCCTTCTATACCAATCAGGGTAACGGCCGTTTCATTGCTGTTATGCTCCCATACTTGGTAAGCCATGCGTTGCAGTTTGTGATCTATACGTTCTTTGTCTAAAATAAGAACAGGTTCTTTTTTCATGCCCTTTATGAAATTAGTGTGAGCGCATGGCTACTACAGGGTTCAATCTCGATGCTGTTCGCGCCGGTATAAAACCTGCCAGTATGCCAACCAATGCCGATATACCTATGCCTAAAGAAAAATTTTTCAACGATAATGTAACCGGAAAATCGGCCCCATAAGTAAGCGCCAGGCTTAATAATAACACTACTACTATACCAATCAACCCGCCTGCTATGCACAACGTAACGGCCTCTATTAAAAACTCGGTGAGTATACTTCGCGACCGGGCACCAACAGCTTTTTTCAGGCCTATCTGTTTGGTACGCTCCTTTACGGTTACAAACATGATATTGGCTATACCAAATGCACCTACTATTAATGAAAAGCCGCCTATGATACTACCTATCACATTAATACTTGCAAATATTATATCCAGCCTCTCAGATACCTGGCTTAATTGATTCATCGCAAAATCATTTGGCTGGCCGGGTTTTACCTTGCGTACCCTTCGCAATGCACCCTCCACCTCATACTTTACATCATCAGGGTTTTTACCATCGGCTACTTTAATAATAAGTGCAGGGTCATTATTGAACGAACGGGTATCTAAAAGTGCAGAGGCCGTATAGTAAGAGTAGATAACACAGTTATCGAAATTGAAACCTGCCATATTCTGCCCTACTTTCTTCAGCACACCTATTACGTGAAACTGCCTTCCAAGAAAGGATACGGTTTTACCTATGGCATCGGTAGCACCAAATAATTCTACATAAGTTTCATGGCCTAACACTACAGCGTTACTACCGCCCGATAGTTCAGATGAACTGAGATAGCGCCCCTGGGCTATATCTATATTCTGTACTTTATCAAAAAATTCTGTTACTGCATATCCGCCTATACCTTCCAGCTCCTGATCGTTGTGCTTTACCGAAATACCTTTATTAAAGCATAGCGTAGCATACTGGGCATCTACTACATTATCCTGCACAGCTTTCAATTCTGCCGGTGTCATACTGCGCCTGCGCCAAAACTCCCACCATTTATATTCACCACCCTCGTCCATCCACGGCCAGCGCCCTACATATATCACATCATTCCCTAACGAAGACATTTCCTTGCGAATGTTGTTCTGCATACTATCCAGTACTGTCAACACGGCTATGATACAGAAGATGCCGATAGTAATACCCAAAAGGGAAAGAAAGGTACGCAGCTTATTAGCCCTCAACTCGTGAACGGCTTGCAGCACACTGGTGCCTATTATCTGCGTAGTATTACTCATTTTGTTCAGCAAATGTAGCCTTTGCCTGCCAAATTCTATACAACCTATGTTGGTATTAATAATAAATTTGCAGGGCTATAAAGCAGTCATTTTGCGTCCGTACATATCATTCTTATTAAAAAATAAATCACTACGATATCCTGCATTTAAAAATTACCTGATAGTAAGGTTTTGCCTCATTATGTCGCTGCATATGCAAACCACCATCATCAGCTATATGGTATACCGCCTTACAAAA
>DASWWE010000068.1:0-10516 GCA_036406055.1 Flavipsychrobacter sp.
TAATTAGCATTAAATAATAAAAGGCTGTTTGGAAAAACAGCCTTTTAATTTTTTTATTGTTCTACTGAATAAAGACTTATTATAAAACAATGAAAAAAATCGTTCTGCTGCAAAGATAGCAGTCAGTTTGACTTTTTGTCCATATTTTTATTTATAATACATTCACGGCTGTTCGATATTGATAACTGGCATATGTAAATGGCTAGTTAAGATAGCCATTTTGTTTCCTTACAGTTTTTTTCCTTACCATATTTGGGGCATAAATAAAAAACACACTTTATGCCTATTCAATCTTTTGTTGTAAACGAAGGTACGCCCGAGTTTGAACGCTACGCAGTGAAAATCGCCATCCATGCCGGTATCCACCAGGATGAATTCATCAAAACTTTCCCTTTTTACTATAGCGCTCGCAATACTTCTGTACTTTCTTTAATGAAAGAAGAACTGCCGCCATTCAAAAAACGTTCTTATTTAGGAATCGGGTTCACGTCATATCCTTACAATAATTATATACAGTTTTATTCTACCTATAAATCCTTCCCTTTGAAGAAGGGCGACAAGATAATCCTGCATTTTGAAGATAAAGTGAAAATGGAGCTTGAATTTTTTTATGCTAATAAAAGCGTTGGCTTTTTAAGCTCAAATGTATGTGCCATAAAAGATGCCGACCTGGCATTTCTATCTGAGAACAAACTGCTAAGCTGGCAAATGGTAAACGAGGAGAAAAACATAACACTGCATGGTGGATTTATGTACCATGAGGGCAACAAACAATATGTTTCGGAAAAAACAGGACAAAATATGTTCCGGAAAATGGCCCAGCACATTCTAACGTCTAAGAACGATGTGTTCACCAGTCAACCTAAACTGCCCAGGTATAAGGCAGGTGCTTAACAGACTGTAATAGAGCAGATTAACATATAACCATTAATCTGCAATGATTGCGGCATGATTTCTTACTTGTATATGTAACTGATAACCTTACTTATGGATAAACGATTGGTGAAGGCCGGTATAGTAAATGAAAGTCATACGCAGGTTGAAAGGCTGGCAGCAAAGATTCTGTCGCTACCGGGTGGCAGTAGTACGTTCATTAAGACCTTCGCGTTACCTACACATCCACAAAATATTAAATTCGCTAATAAGCTAAAGAATGTCTTAAGTTTTAATAATAAAGCGCATTTGGGTATTAGTGTAAGTGTGTATGCCGGTTTCAATAGTATAGATTTTTATTCTGCTATGAAGGAGTTTCCCCTGCAGAAAGGAGACGAGATTATACTGGAATTTGAAGATGATGAAAGATTACCATTTGTTTTTACTGCCATAAACAAAACCGCAGGATACATGAAGCGGAACAATTGCCTGGTACCGGATGCCGTTTTACATCACCTGGCAACTAAACGGTTGAAGCATTGGATGGTAAAAAATACTAAAACGAATATAGAGATAGTTGGTGGTTTTGATACGAATGACCACAACAAGCAATACGGATCTAAAAAGGCAGGACAGCAATTACTAATGAGTGCCGTGTCTGAAGTTTTGCTTTTAAAAAATCATCTTAAGGTTTTGTAATTCAATTCATTATTTCATTGTGTATCTTATGCCCACAAATCCTCTTATACCCTGTAAGGATGCATAATTGTAAGAAGGATCGAAGGTATAACCATGGGGATTATTTACAGGATCGTTGACATATTTGTCAAACGGATCATATGGCCTCATGATAGGGTTGGCTGGTACAAAATTAAGAAGGTTCTTTACACCACCATATATTTCAATCCCTTTATTAAGTTTTTTGGTCAATTGTATATTAGCTATACAATACCAGGGTGAATATTCAGGCCTGTAATCATTAGGCAGCACCGGCAAGCGCATAGGCCCGTTTATTTTGCCCGTAAGGTCAATAGTTAGCTGCATGGGCAGGGTATAGCTTACCACAAAGTTGCCACTCCATCTAGGCGCATGCAGTTGTACCGACTTTCTAAGCTGTCCTGTTGCGTTTTCTTCCATTTGGTACACATCCATATAGGTGACGCCTAATATCATCTTTAAAGGGAAAGCAAAAGCAATATCTGTATTTACGGAGATACCTCTCGAAATGGCGTAGCCCTTCAGGTTGTCATATATTATTTTATTAGGGTCTGTGTCGAGGTCGGCATTAATCTTATTTGTAAAATAGGAATAGAAGCCTGTCGCATCCAAACCCAACAGGCTGGTGCCTATATTTGTTTTGAAAATATAGTTTAGGTTTCCGTTGTAAGATCTCTCAGGATCAAGCTTTTCTGTGATAATTACTTCACGGGCACCCGTCAGTGCCGCATGGTCTTCAGTGAATAGGTTTACTACCCGGTAACCGGTACCAAGGCTTGCCCTGAGAGTGTTTACCGCATCTGGGCTCCATTTGTAGGCCAGGCGAGGGGAGTGAACGCTTCCGTGATTCTTATCATAGTCATACCTGTAGCCGCCCAATACTTTGTGTTTTGGGTTAATGGTCCATTCTTCCTGTATAAACACGCCGGGCAATGGCGTAATAGCCGGCTGGTTATTACCTCCATCAGCGGTTTTAGTAGCAGGGGTATTATCGTCATACCAGGTATAGCGGAAAGATGCACCAGTTAAGATGCTGTGATTGATATTCAATTGTTTATCATAGTATACTTGACCAAAAAATACTTGTTGGTTTGCTTTGTAAGGAACAGCGCCATAATACGAATCCTGCCAGTGGCTGTTGTAAGATACCTGCGTCATAACCCTTTCTTTAAAGGGCAGTTGATATTGGCCTATTACTTCCCACCTCCTGGTGGCTATTGTTTCGCCATAAATACTATCACTCCCTTTGTATGCCGGGCTCCAGTTTAGCTGGCCGCCCCACCTGTTTTCCCATACATACCTGCCGGCAATACTGGCTATCCTGTTATAGCGCCTCGTCAAGCTCCATTTGTCAAATACAGATATTCTGTTCTGCAGGGTTACATCGGTGAAATAATCTTTATTCTTATCAATTGGAGTGCTGTAGTTAAAATAGTTGATTCCTAATAAATTGTAAGAATTACCTAATCTCATCTTTACAGATGCATCGGCACTGTATTCCTTCCAGGAAGTAGCAAATAGATCGACGCTTATGGTAGGGGCTTTAACAGGGGCTTTAGTTATCACATTGATAATACCACCCATGGCTTCTGATCCGTACAATGACGATGCAGGGCCTTTTACCACTTCAATACGCTCTACTATGCTGTTGGGAATACCACTCAACCCATATACGGTAGATAAGGCGCTGACAATAGGCATGCCATCTATCAGTATCATAGTATATGGACCCTCCATACCATTAATGTGTATATCTCCCGTATTACACACATTGCAGTTCAATTGGGGCTGTATGCCATTCACCATTCCCACAGCTTCAAAAAGGCTGGGAGTGGGGTTCTTTTGAAAGAATTTGGATGTAATAACTTCTACCGGTATAGGGCTATCCTTCCGGGTCATTTCTTTCATGGTACCTGTTACTACCACTTCATTCAAGGTGTCGTTTTTGTCTGACTGGGCATGTAAAAGGGTGGGCAGAACAGATAATAATGCAAAAGCATACAGTTTCTTCATGACTCTAAAATATCGTGAAGCAAATGTAGATTATATTTTTAGATTAACCTAAAAATGTATTTAGTGATTATTTTAAAAAAAGAAAAGCCGCCCTTTTCAGGACGGCTCGCTATGGTAGTCTGGTTGTAATTAAACTTTGAAGTGAGAGAACGCTTTGTTAGCTTCTGCCATACGGTGCGTATCTTCTTTCTTTTTGAAAGCACCACCTTCACCCTTAGCTGCTGCTACTATTTCGTTAGCCAGCTTGTCAGCTATAGTTTTACCGTTGCGCTCGCGGCTATAACGGATCAACCATTTCATGCTAAGAGATATTTTGCGGTCAGGGCGCACCTCTGTAGGTATCTGGAAAGTAGCACCACCTATACGGCGGCTACGAACCTCAACTGCAGGTGTAACGTTTACCAGTGCGCGTTTCCAAACTTCGTATCCTTCTTCACCGCTCAGTTGGCTTACTTTGTCCAGTGCATCGTAGAATGCACTCAGTACCACCGTTTTGTTACCACCCCACATCAGGCAGTTCACAAAACGAGTTACGTTTTTATCGTTAAACTTAGGATCTGGTGCTAAAGGGAGCTTTTTCGCTTGTGCCTTCCTCATCGTTGCAGATTGGCTTTAGTATTGTATTAAATATTATTTTTTAGCTTTTTCTTTCTTCGTACCGTATTTAGAGCGGCTTTGTTTACGGTCTTTTACACCCGCAGTATCCAGCGCGCCACGTACGATATGGTAACGTACACCCGGAAGGTCTTTAACACGACCACCGCGTATCAGCACGATAGAGTGCTCTTGCAGGTTGTGGCCTTCACCGGGAATATATGCTATGATCTCTACCTTGTTGGTAAGACGTACTTTCGCAACTTTACGCAGGGCAGAGTTTGGTTTCTTTGGAGTAGTAGTGTACACACGCGTACATACGCCACGACGTTGAGGACAAGCATCCAAAGCACGAGACTTTGACTTGGCGCGAATTTGCGTACGACCTTTACGAACTAATTGTTGAATAGTAGGCATTTGCTATACCGTTGATAAAAATTTGTGGAGTGCAAAGGTAACCTTTTTTAATAAACCAACAAAAAAAGATGAAAATATTTGTTGAGCTATTTATGCAACCTGCAAAGTACAAAAAAGCCGGCTCTCAACTGCCGGCTTTTTTTGATAACGTTTCAGGGTGGGTGTACTTGATTTCCATGGCTGATAAGAGGTTAACGGGGCAGAGGGTTATGTTAACGGGTGATGGTTCAGAAGGGTTGGATAAGGACAAAGGTGGCAGTTACCGGTTAATATTTGAATGTGAAAAACCTTCTTTCCTACCCGTGAAAAAACACGTGGAAATTTTTTGAATTACTGGCCTATGTGTTTAATCTTTACACTATAACAAACAAATACATATGAGTAAAAGGAAGAATGCAGTACGTGCATTACTTATGGCCTCTGTCCTGATAAGTGCGGGCTGCCAGCAAAACAATTCATCCACCGGAGATGCTGCAACACATGCCCCGGCAGACAGTGCTTTGGCAGGAAAACTGAAAAGCCCGTATACCTGCACGCCACCCAGCAAGCGCGACCTGAATATGTACCCGATGGTATTGAGTAATACCGAACGGCAACAAATGTCGCTGATGTTTGAAGAAAAATATGCCTTTATAAAAAATGGCCAATATCAACGCTTTCAGCAAGTGCAGGAACCAGTTAAGGAAGCAGAACTCACGATGATGAAGTCTTTTACTACGGATGACTGTACTACGTGGCCGGCCCTTCGGGTATATTATGGGCTCGAGCCAAGCTTAAACAGGTTTTGCTATATATATGAACCGGTAAACCTGGTATTGGCAGGGCAAAGCGCCTATTACGATACCTTCAACGTGGTGACCACCACGCCACGCCATTTGTTTATGATGCAGAATGGCAATTTTGGTGAAGTGCCTGAAGTACAAGCCATGGCATTGGTAGATAGCTATATGCAGCTTACCTACATCCGCAATGTGGGGGCATATGAGCACATGCAGGTCACTACTGATCCCCACGGTATCGTATTTCCGTTCGAGGAGTTGGACGAACTGGTGGAACAGAACTATATGGTATTACTGGAAAGACTGAGTAGGGTATTGGGTGAAAACGGTAAAAAACTGACATTGAAAGAAGTAAAGGCAACTTATCCGTTTGAAGGGGTAATATTCCACTGCGGTGCTAAAATGAGTAATGGCCGTTGGGTGCAAAATCTCACCATGTCGCCCACCATCAGCATGCCTCCGCCAACACCCGGTATATTCACGGGCGCATCGGCAGATATGGGGGCTTTATGTCCTCCAAATTGTGAGAAAGCTATTTACAGAGTATTGACTGAGTAAAGGCATTATTTTTGGCTCATGGATGTTTTCAGTAGGGTATTGATTGATTCGAATGCTGTAATAAGTTATATACCCCTATTAGTTGGTGTTTCATTATATAATAAGATACCATTCTATATGAAGCTGGTATTGTTGAACATGTTTCTGTCTTGTTGTGCTGAAACATTTGGATATGTTTTTAGAAATAATAATACATGGTTCTATAATATTTATATCATAGTAAATATCCTGTCTTGGTTTGGTGTTTTTTATGTTTTGGAACAGAGATATGCGAAGGCTGTAGTTGTTACGGCAATTGTTTATGCTACATTATGGGCAGGATACGTGATAAAAGACGGAATAAATGTACTGGCCAATTTGCCTATGGTGTATGGGTCGGCCATTATACTAGTCTTCTATTTTATGCTTTTGTTGGCCATATTTAGATTTTATAATGGAAATATTAGCCGTCACCCTTTATTATGGGTATGTATCGCAACATTATTATACTATGGCTGTAGTATGCCCATGTTTATATTGTTAAATTATGTGATAAGAGAACGGTATGAATTAGGTATTCACATATATAAGATAAACTTGTTTTTTAGTATTATTCATAGCTTTTTACTGGCGTATAGCTTTTATCTCGCACGAAAACCACACAATATCCAATTCCTCAAACAACCATATGTCCGACATTGACCTGATTCTTGCTATCCTTATTCCCACATTGATCATACTGCTACTCATAGCGGGTGTGATCATTGTTATCTTCATTGCCAACCGACAGCGCATACAGCAAGAGGTAAAAATGGCCCAAATGGAAGTAGGCTATGAAAAAGAATTGCGTGCGGTAGAAAGCGAGGTACAGGAACAGGTGATGCAAAACATCTCGCGCGAATTGCATGACAATATTGGCCAGCTGCTCACTTTCATACACCTGCAGTTGGAAAGGCACAAAATGGATGCACCGGAACAGGTAGCAGAGCTGAAATCGATAGATGATACTTTAAGCACTACCATACAGCAGGTAAAACTATTGGGCCGTAGCCTCAATAATGATATGCTGGAACATCATGGCTTGCTGAAGGGTATAGAACAGGAGGTAGTGCGGCTGAAGCAGTTAAAACAATATGCCATAGTTTTTGAACATGATGAAATGGAACCTACCCTGAATAAAGACCAGCGCCTGATGGCTTTCCGCATCTTTCAGGAAGTAATAAACAATGCACTGAAGCATTCCAGGGCAAAAGAGATAAAAATTGATATGCGAGGAAATGCAGCCTTCCGTTTATCGGTAACGGATAATGGTAAAGGGTTCAATCTTGAAAAAATGATGGGAAGCGCAGGCGGTATGGGCCTCCGCAATATCATTAAAAGGGCGAACTTGGCAGGATTTCAAAGTAATATTGATGCTGTTGAAGGTAAAGGGTGTACTTTTACGCTGGAGCATAAGGGTATTTAAATCCGCACGTTATGAAGAAAAATGTATCCATCTTTTTAGTAGATGACCATACTATAGTGCGCAATGGTATTAAAGAGCTGATAGAGAGAATAGGGGACTACGAGGTCATTGCACAATTTGATAATGGACAGGAACTGATAGACGCTATTGATAACGGGGAAAAAGCCGATATCATTATTATGGACCTAGCTATGCCTGTAATGGACGGCAAAGAAGCCGCCAGGCAACTGCGCGACCGCAATACAGATATCCCTGTGTTGATACTTACCATCGATTCTACAGAGAAAACAATCATAGAGCTATTCAAGCTGGGTGTGAGGGGATACCTGCCCAAAAATTGTACGGCGGAGGTGCTGCGCAAAGCTATTGATGATATTATGAATACAGGATACTATCACAATGATTTGCTCATCAAAGCATTACAGTCGGATGAGAAGGGTGGGGCCAGGCGTAATGATGAAAAGCAGAAGGTGCTGAAGCTGATAACCGAGAGAGAACGCGTATTTCTGGAACTGGTTTGCAGCGAAGAAGAATATACTTATGAGCAGATGGCAGATATTCTTAAAGTACATCGCCGCACAATAGATGGCTATCGGGAATCCTTATTTGATAAATTCAATATCAAATCAAAAACGGGCCTGGTGCTATTTGCCATAAAATATGGCCTGGTAGAAATACCGCTGAAATACTAAAGGTTTTGTTTGGCTGGTTGCCTGTTATCCAGTATGCTATTTATAATATATAGCATGAAGTACGGTACGGGACTGCATAGGAAAAGACGCAATGCACTTATACGGTCGAGGAAGGCCGTACTGAAAAGTTGCAGTTTCCACTGCAACAGCCCGGTAGCCACCAACAGGCATATACCGGCAATATACAAGATGGCCCACCAATATTTTATCGTTTTAAGATAATACTGGCTGCAACCGATATAACCCACCGGCAAGACAATAGCAAGTATCGTAATATGCCCCAATTGCCGGACAATAGGTGAAAAACTTTGCGCAGTGCCCTCGGTAAAAACCTGGTAGTCCATCCACGATAGCGCGCATATCAGCACAAACATTAACCAGAAGAGTAGCTTATGCTTCACTTGCTAAACGTGGTTTGCGTGCATACAATACCCATCCATAGAATACGGCTGCATACACTACCATTTTAAACGCGTAATGATGAGCAAAGTCGGCCAGCGCATGTTGCTCATAATACATAACACCTAAAAGGGTGCACCGGATGATGTTCAGAATGTAAATAACCGCAATGCCTGCCACAGAATACAGCAGCATTTTTTTAGCATTGCTGGGTATGCAAATGATAAAACCAACATATAATACCATCAGCTCCAGCCCATTACATTGTGGTGCAATGTTGATAGACTGTATGCCATTGATAAATACACTCGGGCCTTTCAGTTCAATGCTGGGATAAAACAAGGTTAGCAGCTTGGCGGTGCCAAACTGCACGGCTGCCGTCATCTGATTATCGGGAACACCCAATGGTGCTAATAACAGGTGATATAAAAGATTCCAGCCCACCACTAATGCAAGACCCCTCCATAAGAAAGGCCTTACGTTAGCCGGTATCAGTTCTTTTATTTTACGAGCAGCAATGAGCATGTGAGTTGCCGGTATAATTATTGTTCCTCCGTTTCGTTTCCGGCTTCTTCGGTTTTCTTTTTGCGGGCCTGTGCATAGCGCTTCACGCCATAGCCAACGCCGGCTACGAATAACAAGCTAAGGCCACCATCCAATGGCACATTGGTACCGCCACCGTGGTTGCCGCCCCAGCCGCCACCCCAGCCGCCCCAACCACCGCCATATCCGCCACCATCATCATCGTCGTCATAACCACCGGCTGAAGCAACAAAAGGGCTGCATAGTGTAAGCACAAGCATCAAAAGCTTAGCTGACTTTAAAATAGGTTTCATGTGTTCTTTAGTTTTTTTAGTACTGCAAAAATGTAATATAAGACCCAATAAAAAAAGCAAGTAGCGCCCCTTAACAAACGCTTTACATGCTATTGCCGGCCATTTTAATAGCGATCTATGTAGGAAGTGATCCATTTATTGCCGCCCAGGTGCTTCCATTTTACAGTAGCCAGGTTCACGTTCGTATCAATGATATATCGTTCAGGCCTGCCATTCAGGCTTACCGTGGCATAGGCATGCACTTGCACCGGCCGCCCCTTATCTCTATAGATATTATAAACATATTGCGCGAATTGCCAGCACATATCAGGGTGGGCAGCCAGGCCATGAGCCTGGTCGGGTGTGAGGTGTTTGCTGATGTCTTCGATCCAGTATTTCCCCGTTGACGGTTCTTTTACTATAAAAGTGGCATTACCTCTTTTGGTACGCAGCATCATACGCCACGATAGCCTGTGCCCCTCTTCTGTCCAGAACACATTGCCCGGTATAAAATGGTGGCGCAATGGCAGTATTATCTGCATCACCATATAAATGCCCAAGACAGTTAGGATAGCTTTACTGTGTTTTACCGGTGCAAATGTAATATCAGTTTTACGGGCATTGGGCACAAAGCTTTCAAAGAAGGAAGCAGGATAGAATATAACGCCTAACCCCAGGGCCAGGAAGGGGAATGTACCGATATGAAATATCGTGGCATTAAGCGAGTTGAAAACAAGTGCTGCAATGAAGGCCAGTTTGCGTGTCTTTCTCCAGAGCAGCGCAGGTACGATAAGCAGGTCGAACAAAATGCCCAGATAAGCCAACGCATAAGGCACCCAGTGTAGCTTTAAATACGGCCCGATAAGAGGAATATCGCCCTTGTTTGACAGCCATATCTTTAACGGTACGGCTTTTAGCCAATCGGGGTATAGCTTCGCTATCGCGGCATATACAAATACGCATGCTACCTGAAACTGGAAAAGAAAGATGCACCATGCATCGCAATGGTTCGTTTCTGTTACCGTACCGCGTTTGCCGTCTAATGAAAATCGCCTGTTGGCGGGTACAAAAACCATCATCCAGCATAGCAATACCATGAGGTAGAAGTGATTGTTATAATGTGTTTTCTGCAGCAGGTACACACTCGTCCACATCAATGCCAGCAATGTTGCCGATACTCTATAGAACAACCCGGTACACACCATCAGGCCCAAT
>DASWWE010000069.1:0-18533 GCA_036406055.1 Flavipsychrobacter sp.
CGCTTTATATCAGGCTGTTTGAAACGGGGGGAATAATTCTTGCAGCAGTTGGCACATTCCAGGCAGTCTATTTTGCTGAAGGCTTCTTCATGCAACTGTGGCAGGGCTTTCAACATCTTGTTCCTGTTGCCCTTCTCCAGCAGCCTTTTGTAAGCCTTCTGGTGCTCCTTCGCCTCTTTTTCCCAGTTTTGCGGAATCATTTGCCCCCTCCTGGCCTCCCCCCAAGGGGGAGGAAGTAGTTTTGTAGTTATAATTAATACTATCGCCCCTCCTAGCCTCCCCCAAGGGGAGGAAATGATTAATTGATTAACAAGTCAACTAATCAACCAATCAACTGGTCAACTAAAGACTCATCTTCTCCATGATGCGCTCCAGGTCGGTATCGTTATAGAATTCTATCACTATCTTGCCCTTGCCGTTCTTCTTCCTATCCAGCTTTACGCGGGTGCTGAAGTGAGAAGCCATATTGTCTTCTATACGCTTGTAGGCTGGCGGTATCTTATTAGTTGGTGCGATTGTGGCTGCGGGCTTTTCAGCACCACTGGCCATGTTCTTCACCAATTGTTCTACCTGCCTTACAGAAAGGCCCTTCTGCATGGCTTCGCGGTATACATATAGTTGCTCATCTACCTTATCCAGACCTATGATGGCACGTGCGTGACCCATGCTCAGCCGGCCATCGCGTACCGACTTCTGTACATCGGGCGGCAACTTCAGCAGGCGCAGGTAGTTGGTAACCGTACTGCGGTCTTTCTTCATACGCTCTGCCACTTGTTCCTGTGTCAGGTCGCATTCATCCATCAGCCTTTTATAGCTCAGTGATATTTCTATCGCATTCAGGTCTTCGCGCTGCAGATTTTCCAGCAGGGCCATTTCCAGCATCTGCTGGTCATCGGCCGTGCGTATGTAGGCAGGAATATCTTTCAGGCCGGCCATGCGCGATGCACGCCAGCGGCGTTCGCCCGATATCAACTGATAAGTAGTAGCACCCACCTTCACTACCGTGATAGGCTGAATGATATCGTGCAGCTTGATGCTTTCAGATAATTCTTTCAGCGCCTGCTCATCAAAATCGTGGCGGGGCTGCTTGGGGTTCACTTCTATCTGGTCGATAGGGATGCGCGTGATGCTGCCTGCTGCCGGAGCATTGTTACCAGATACCGATGGGGGTACAGAACCGGTTTCCGAAGGCCCTTTCATTTCCTCATCAATGGTATTCAGCAATGCGCGAATACCTTTTCCTAATGCTTGCTTCTTATTGGTCTGCGACATGGTCGTCGGTTTCAAATATTTTGTCTTCGTTCTTTATTTTGGTCAGGTTGTTCTTCTGCAATATCTCTTTTGCCAGGTTGAGATAATTGACAGCGCCGGTACTTTCCGCATCATACATCAATGCGGGGGTGCCAAAGCTTGGCGCCTCGCCCAGGCGGGTATTGCGGTGCACGATGGTATCGAATACCAGTTCACCAAAGTGATTTTTGATCTCTTCCACCACCTGGTTGCTCAGGCGCAAGCGACCATCATACATTGTCATCAGGATACCTTCTATCTGCAGGTCGGTATTGATGCGGGTTTGTACTATTTTGATGGTGTTCAGCAATTTGCCCAAACCTTCCAGGGCGAAGTATTCGCATTGTACAGGTATTACCACGCTATCGGCAGCCGTAAGGGCATTTACCGTTATAAGGCCCAGCGATGGCGAGCAGTCTATAATGATGAAATCAAAATTCTTACGTTGCTCTTCCAGTGCATTGCGCATTACATGCTCCCTGTTGGGGTGATGTATCAGCTCTATTTCCGCACCTACGAGGTCCAGGTGGCTGGGCACCAGGTACAGGTTGGGTGTGCCTGTTTCCAGTATCACCTGCGATGCCGGTGTATCATTCACCATGCAATCGTACAGGCTCACCTGTATGTTCTTCAGGTCGAAGCCATTACCGGTGGTACTATTAGCCTGCGGGTCGGCATCTACCAGCAGTGTTTTATATTCCAGCACAGCCAGGCTTGCAGCCAGGTTGATGGCCGTAGTAGTCTTCCCTACTCCTCCCTTTTGGTTCGCTATCGCAATTACTTTCGCCATTGTCACTTATGTTTTCCTTTCTATTGAGATAAGGTGAATTATTATATTATATATCTATCGTTTTACCAATGGTTGGCAAAATAAGCTCTTTCCCTGCTGCCGTGAATGCCTGCATAGCTGCATCATGGTCTATTTTGATATAGCCAAAGGTATCGAAGTGTACACCTATAATTTTATCGCATTCTATAAACCCGGCAGCTATCACCGCATCTTCCGCATTCATAGTAAAGTGGCCGCCGATGGGTAGCAGTGCAAAATCGAGCTTTGCAAAATACTTAGGTATCAGCTGCATATCCAGCATCAGGCAGGTATCGCCGGCATAGTAGAAGTTGCCTTCTGCCGTTTTGATGACAAAGCCTACCGGGTTGCCGCCATAAGTGCCATCGGGCATTGAGCTGCTGTGGCCTGCTATTACCATGCGCACCTCGCCAAGTTCGGTTTTCATCAGCCCCATGTTCATACCTATGGTGTTGCTATACCCTTTACCGTTCACCCAGTTTTCTACTTCGGGCGAGCAGATGACAGTAGCATTCGTGTTTTTAGCTATCGCCAGCAAGTCTGCCACGTGATCGCCATGGCCATGCGAAACCAGTATATAGTCGGCCTGTAAGCTATTGACATCTATATCTTTAGCCAGCTCGTTACCCGTAATGAATGGGTCGAACAGCAGTTTTTTACCTGCTACCTCTACCATAAAGCAAGCCTGGCCATAAAAAGTAAAACGCATGGATTTGTTGGTTGAAACGGTCTTCCACAAAAATAATGTTCCACGGTGATTTTTATGAAACATTAAGGAGATTGTGGATAATTAAGTCGGCAGTCTACAGTCGTTAGTCTAAAGTCTGCAATGGTAAATTGTTCCAAACGGTTCCGTTTTCAAATAATCTTAAAAACCGCCTTCTCAACTTATTGACTTTCAAAGCACACTCAGCATTTTGTTCCGTTTGTTTCCGGTTTTATACTGCTGCTACAAGAAACAATTGTTGTGATTTGTTGCGAAATCGCCTGTTTATTTTCCCTTATGTGTTTACGATAAAATAATCCTGCTGCACGTTTTCAATCGCCTTCAAAGAACTATAGCAAATATACGCAAAATATACCATACCTGACTATATAATAACGTTTTTAGATTTATTCTGTAGAACTCTTCTTTAAAGTTTCATTTACAATTTTAATAATCTGGCCTGTGCCTATAATTTTATGTCCTTCTCTGAAATCAAAGTTCATACCTTCTTCTAGGCAGTTTTGAAAAAATTCAGTGGCAATTATTTTGATCTTTGCTTTGACAACTTCTCCAGGGTAGACAATTTCTTTATCAATAAATATTTGCCGCCCAGAGGTTTGCATTGTGGAAAAAGGAAATTTTACTTGTGGCCTATAATGAGGAAATGCAGGCACACTACGCCCGCCTTCTTCAGGGGTATTATATTTTAATAACGCAATAAAATCAACCTCATTAGACATAGTCAAATAAAGATAACGCTAAAGACCTGATAATCTAACTGAGACTGAAAAAGGCCTGCCTTTGGGCAAGCCTTGATAATATAAGGGGTTCGGAAAACTATTATTTGTGGGCAATGGTGTATGACATATCCTGCATGCCGGCAGCGGCTACGGCGGCGGTGTTTTGATGCTTAACCACGTAAGCTGAAAACAGGATGAATGCTATTGCGATGATCTTTGCCATTGTGTTTGTTATTATAGTGTGTGTTTGTTTGATAGGGCAAAGATGCAACGGGAGCACCCCTGTTGCCAAATTTCGGCATCCTGTTAACGGGGTGTTTAGAATTGGTTAACAAGCGGATAACGAATACCATAAAGGCACAAGAAAGCCGCCTATAAGGGCGGCTGAATTATATAATTACTACTAATCTTAGTAAAATAAGTCTAAAGGCAAATAGTACAGTCTAAATTCCTCATCTTTCAATTTAGTCCTCAACTCAATGCTATTTATTTTAGGATAAATAGATACCCATATAAATTTTGCTCCAGGAATAAAATCGTAGCTAATATTATTATTTGAAATCAACTTTAGCTCTTTATTATACCTATTTACTTCTAAGCTGTTATCAAGCTTATAAACAGCTATAACCTCATCTTTTTTAGCATCTATGGCGGCTCCATAACAGTGAAATCTTTCTTTATTTGGATCAAATGAATCACCTCCTCTACTCAAATCGATGCTTTTAAAAAGTGGTGCTCCCGGAACTATTTCAATCGTTTTCCCTGTTTGTAAATTAGTTAGCTCGTTGCCAAGATAGGATATGATGTAGGGATAGTCACAATAAGTTAATGCAAGATAGTTGTATGTTTTTCTTAATGAATAAAAATGTGGTATTTTTTGTGGCAAAGGGTTATCCCAAATATATTTTTTGTCCTTCATACTGAAGCGTCCTATATATTGAACGGCATTCCAATCGTCCGGTTCAGCATCATGATTAGCATCAAGCTTCCAAAACGGGAAATAAGTGTTCTTATCATTGAAAATGAATGATGGGCTATAGATAATTATATTATCAGGCATGTCCAATGGAATTACATTTCTTAACTTACCACTCATCGAATATTCAATAAGAGCATACTCGTCTGTAATATTTGATGAAATACTATCCGGTGTATTATAGTATGATAAACACATCATAATAGTAGAGTCGTTTACTAAACGAAAACTTTTGAACCTCGAAATATAAGCAGTCATCTCTTTATTTATACGAGTACCGTATTTGAGGAACTTTTCTTTTTCTACCCCCGATAGGCTATTAGAAATTAGAGAAAGATCTAATGTAGACGACTTTATTGTGTAAAGTATTTTATTCGTATAGCGATTAGAAACAACAAGCCGTGCCAAAGCATCATTAAATTTAAATTGAAGACTATCCTTAAAAGCGAAAAGAGCACCATCGGGTTCTTCATCAGACGCCTTATTCGATGATAAATAATTTTCAAGAGCATTAGAGTCTAATTTATCAACAGGAGATTCAAACACTACATTACCAAATTTATCAAGACCAAAAGCACAAGTACGCCCTTGCTTACATGCTAACTTCTTGAACCAAACATCATTAAATTTCATCTTTATTTTCGAGGTAGTAAATCTGCCTGCAAAGTCAATGTCTGCCGAATCAAGACGAGCATTTTTGGGGAAAACGGCATATACAGGTAACCCTGTAAGTGCAGGTTGCAACTTTAACATGCCTGAACGACAAGTAATACAGTCATTCAAATCAACTTTCAAAAGAATACATTGGCTAAAACAAGAAAAAACTGTTACACATAACAATGTTATTAAAAAAAAATATTTCATCTTTGGATTTTATAAAGTATTACCTGGCAGTAGCAGGTAATACTTAGATTAATAATTTATGGCAATACAGGTACGCCAAAGCCTGAAAGAAGATCCTGACAAACTCGGTCTAAGATAGCATCCAAGTTTGTGCTACCTTGGATATAATTAGTAGCGTCAAGTTGATAAGTATTAACCCCGCCCTGAGTAGGTGGTACTCCGAATGCCTCAGATACAGTAGTTGTAAAAGTTCCGTTGTCATGTAATGTCATTGTTACGACGCAACTCTTACCGCCATCAGGACATGCACTTTTAGTTACTCCGCCATCAACAACTAATTCTACTTTCTTACTACTATAAGTTACAGATTTTGTTACATCTGCTGCCTTTGCCATTTCTGTAACTAATAATAGTGAAAAGAGGATTGCAAAAATACTTGATGTTTTAAACATGGTTTAGATTGCCTACGGTCATTTTGGGCTGGTCCATAGGACTTGGTTTTAATACCCTTTAAATACAACATGAATCGTATTGGAAAAGTTTATAAGGTCTACTGCACCCTATAGAACTAATACCAATTATTTTGGCTTAGATACAAGCAAACGTTCGTTATTCTAAAGTGAAAAGCAGATGTAATCATAACATGCAGTTATCAACTGCATCATTTTATAAACTGAAATTGAATTAACAATTCAAAGTCCACACTAGAATCTACATCTAATTTCACCGTAGTTGTCTCAACGAAGATATATGTTGCTGGCAGTAGCAGACAACATATACATATCTAAGAAAATTTAAGGTAACACTGGCACACCTACACCTGAAAGAAGATCTTGCGATATGCGATTGATAATGATGTTCAAATCAGTTGTGCCATAAATGTAATCACTTGGATCAAGCTGATAAGTTGGATCACTTGTAGTAGGTACAGTAAATGATTCCGTAACTTCACTACTAAAGCCGCCATTATCATGCAGCGTTAGAGTTACATTACAAGTTTTGCCTCCGGGAGGGCATTTTGTAATCTCTTTATTCTGAACAGTTTCCTTAACTACTATTCTATTCGAGAAAGATACAGTTTGACTTTCCTTAGCTGTAGTCGATTGGGAAATAAAAAATAATGAAATGATTGCACAAATAATGCTTGACGTTTTAAACATGGTTTAGATTGCCTAAAATTCATTTGGTTAGGGTTGACTTTTAGGGCTTGGTTTTGGATACCCACATTTTAGCCTATTGGAATGATAACTACGATGACAAATCTACTGCATTTTATCACATGTAAAATTATCAATCTGGCTAAACATGTAAGTAAATGTATAAAAAGTATCTATTTAGGCAAATAGAATAAGTACAAATTTTATAACAATGTTATTTCGAGGAATAGTAAAAAAGCCGCTTTATGGGGCAGCTATACGCAATATCTATTAAAAAAGGCTATCGTTGTGTAAAACCACGTTTGCAGTGTGTAATTTACTATTACAGCAAATTTAGGCGGCGCCGACATTATTGAGTATTAATATTTTACGCTCTGTGGAACAGACACATTAACTGCTACTGTTACGTTCACCTATAGCTCCATATAACAATATATTTTTACTACACCATTGATTTGTATGAGGCATTCTTTAGGTGTACCTATGTATTACCCCACAAAAAGCAGCTATGCGGTTTAAACCATAACTGCTTTGTGCCCGGAACAGGAATTTTAATATTTAAAAAAAGCGAAGCCTGATGCTTCGCTTATCTGTGTTGTTTAACTGTTTCATTTTGCTCCAGTACTTTTTTGTAATTGGCTTCTTTCAACGCTGCTAGCTTTTTTCGCAAGTCTTCGTCCGCAATTGCCAGCATTTGTACGGCCAGCAATCCGGCGTTATGCGCACCGTTGACCGCTACAGTTGCCACCGGAATATCATTCGGCATCTGGACAATAGAAAGCAGACTGTCCCAACCGTCCATGGAATTGCTCGATTTGACAGGTACGCCGATGACGGGTACCGTTGTAATTGCAGCAACCATGCCGGGCAAGTGGGCAGATCCCCCCGCACCAGCAATGATAACGCGTATGCCACGCCCTTCAGCCTTCTCCGCATATTCAAACATGCGTGCCGGACTGCGATGTGCCGATACCACACTGAACTCATATCCAATACCAAATTCTTGCAGCACATCGGCCGCTTTTTGCATGATTGCAGCATCAGAGCTGCTGCCCATAATTATTCCTACCTGTAGTTTACTCATGTATGTTTTTTAAAATATTACGTACCATATCAGCCTTTGATAAGGCATTTTCCATTGTTTGATCGGTAATGGTGATATGTCCGATCTTTCGGCCAGACCTGCCTCCCTTTTTTCCGTACCAGTGCAGATGTACAGCACCAAGCCCCAGCAAACTGCGTATTGCCTCTTCCATACGCTCGCTTCTCATAGCTGCCGGCTCAAGGATGTTGATCATCACGGAACTATTCTTCAATTTTGCCTCACCGGGCGGAAGGCCCAATATGGCCCTCAACTGCTGCTCGTACTGGGAAGTAGTGCATCCTTCGATGGTATGGTGCCCACTGTTATGCGGGCGAGGTGCCAGCTCGTTAACCAGAAGCTTACCGTCTGTGGTGATGAACATTTCGACTGCAAGAATGCCTACCAAGTCCAGCACCTGTGCAATGCGGATGGCGAGGTTGCAGGCTTCGATGGTTTGCTGCCTGCTAATGTCTGCCGGGCATAGCTGAAAATCAAGTACCATCCGTTCTTTATTGAAAATCATCATTACAGGGTCATAGCATTCTATTGCTCCCGCCTCATTGCGCGACACAATCACGGAGATCTCATGCGCAATATCCACCAGGTCTTCCAACACGGCCGGTTCATCAAACGCATTCTCTATATCGTTGACTTGTTTCAGAACCATTACACCATACCCATCATAGCCGTTCCGGCGCTTTTTCAGGCAAGCAGGAAGCCGGTCTGCATATTGCTGCAATTCTGCCCTGCCGGAAACAGATATTCCCGGCACCACCGGAATGCCGTGCGTTGCCAAGAAGCTTTTCTGTACAAACTTATCCTGAATGATCTCTATAACATCCGGTGAAGGAAAAACCTTAACACCCATTTTCTCAAGCGCACGCAGCGCTTTCGTATTAACATTCTCTCTTTCAATAGTGATAATATCCAAGCCGCTTCCAAAGGACATTACATCGTCATACGCGGCGGGGTCTCCACAAGTAAAGTGCGGCGTATACCTGGCGCAAGGGGCGTCCGGATCCTT
Source organism: Flavipsychrobacter sp. (assembly GCA_036406055.1). Taxonomy (GTDB): domain Bacteria; phylum Bacteroidota; class Bacteroidia; order Chitinophagales; family Chitinophagaceae; genus Polluticoccus. The sequence goes on from DASWWE010000069.1 coordinate 8,629, forward strand.
GTCCAGCACGGAAACATGAAGGCCATAATCAATGGCGTGACGCACGAGCATCGAACCAAGTTGACCGCCCCCCAATATTCCGATTTTCGATGATGTTATCATATAATCTATTTCCGGACAAAAATAATAAATCTATTCTTAATAATAGCAATACTATTGCTTATATTTGCATAGCTATTGATTATGGTGATTTTGGTATTGCAGCTATAGTTTTGTTTACACAACTGATACAACTAACATGCGTTTTTGAAGTACTGACACGAGACTCACACATCGCTGTAATGTATGGCTATTCCTCCTTCGTAACAGCGTTTGACGGCCTCTATAGTAACACTACCGAATATAGTAGTGTAAATATTATTTATCAGTGTAATTGTCAATGATCGTTAACTTTGTGTCTAAATATCACCCGATGGAATTACAGCTTCAGATCAAAATGAATCCCAAATTATATGTGCGCGACCCCGAGAGTTCAGAATTGGGAAAGAGCATTGTACGCGTAGGGATAACCTTGATCGATGAGCTGGGTTTTGAGGAGTTCACGTTTAAAAAGCTGGCTGGCCAGGTAGGTACTACAGAAGCCAGTATCTACCGCTATTTTGAGAATAAACACCGGTTATTAACTTATATCACCACCTGGTTCTGGACCTGGATGGAATATCAGCTGATCTTCCATACCAATAACGTTAAAGACGCCCAGCAAAAGATTGGCACCATTATCCGCCTGCTTACTTTCCAGGAAACCGATCAATTCATCCTGGAGCATATCGATAAAAGCGTCCTTCACCGCATTGTTATTGCGGAGGGAGATAAGTCTTACCTGACAAAGCATGTAACCGAGGACAATAAGGACATGCTGTTCAAACCATACAAAGATCTCTGCCACCGGATCGCTGAAGTATTTCTGGAGTATAAGCCAGGCTTTACTTTTCCACACTCGCTTGCCAGCACGCTGATAGAAACGGCCCACCACCAGATGTATTTTAAGGACCATCTGCCAAGGTTGACAGATTTCGGTCATGCAAAGACAGCAACGGCGCTGGTAGAATTTCTGCATCACCTGATATTCAGTTCGCTGAATGCGTTTGGAAAAACGAGGAAATAACGGCTATTCCAGGACACCAGCCGCCCATAGTAATGCGGCGTAACTTTTCTGCCATTTTGCACGTAGTTCCGTCAGTTTCTGCATAGTCTCAAGCACTTTATTTTCGCGCGCATTCAGAACAAACAGCGTGCTTTCGCCCACTTCGAACCGTAATCGTTCGCCTAAGAATAATCTGCGGTTATTTTCCAGCGCCTGCTCATACATGTCAAGTTGCTGACGCAGCTGTATCACCTCGTTATAATATGCAGTAACCTTGTTTTGTATCTGAAGAGACAGTCGATCCTGTTCCAGCATATTTTCCTGTCGTTTTAGCCGGGTAGACTGATAGGCTCCGCGGGCATCGCGAAGAAACAGGGGGACGCTAAATTCAACCCCCAGTTTATAGTTGTTTTCCAGCAGTGGAACGGAGATTTGTTCGGGTACGCTATAGCCCTTATTCAAAAGGTTGGCATTCAGGCTCAGTTTCGGCGACAGGTATTGTGCCTTCAGCCGCTGCTCCGTTTCCAGCACATCGCCCTTCAGGCGTGTGGCTAATAGCTTAGGATGTTTGTCGGCCGCGTCCCGGATGAGCTGTTCCAAAACCGGTATCTCAGACACCTCAGCCAGCGCTGTCTTCGGCGGCGTAATATACTCTGACCATTGAAAAGGCTGGTTTGCTTCTCTCCAAAGATAATTGGACAATTCCAACCCGGCATTCCTGAAAGAGAGCCAGGCATTGTTCTGCTGCAGGTAAAATCCCTGCAACTGCGTCAGAGCCTCTGTCGTATCGATGGCGGCCCTGTTGCCTTGTTCAAATTCGGTCACCACAAATCGCATCCGTTCCTCGTTAACCTTAACCGTCTCTGATATGGTTTGATACAACAGGTATTCACGCACCCAGTTCCAATATGCGCTGATAGCGTCGAAGAGCAGGTCGTTTAATACGAGTGCGCGTTCCGCCTCACTCACCTGCCTAAGGGCCTGCGCCTGTTTGAGCGTAGCCCTGCGGCTATCGAAGAAGAGATTGTTGGCAGGCACCTTCACACCGATGTAACTGGTTCGTCCGAGTGTTGCCTCGGAGGTCACCCTGTCGCCGATGATCTCCTCCGTTCCTGCTTTTATGTCGATGCCATACCAGGTGGGAATGGTCAGCTGCGGATTGAAATAGCTATAATAGAGTTTGCCATCGAAGGTTTTACGATCAAGCCCTGCCTCCAACCTTGGATCAAAAGCGCCGCGCGCCTGCAGCACGTTTGCGCCTGCACGCCGTACCTGAAGGTCAGCCTGTTTCAGCACAGGATGATAGGCACGAAGCACACTTAGAAATGCATCCTTACTCAGTACCAATGCCGTATCCTGTGCCGTGCTGCTAAGGCAAGCAAACAGGAGGCTTGTGACCAGAAGTTTAATACTTGCTTTTGTCATCGTTCTTTTCTTTGGGCTGATAGTAATCTGGCGGGAAGCCATTGATATTGCGCCACAATTCATACCAAATAGGCACATCCTTCAGTAATGCAATACCAGAAGCTCCGGTGCCCATTCTCAGCGCCTTAGGCCATGGTCGGTCTGACGGGTCTTCGCCTACCAGAACCCGGAATTTGCCATTTGAACTGACAGAGCTTTCGATCGCTACAATCTGCCCGCCAAAGGTTCCGTAAGATGCTTGCGGCCATCCACTGAAGACGATTGCCGGAAAGCCATCGAACATGAACCGTACTTTTTGTCCTGTAGCCAAAAGTGGCAGATCTATTGGACGTACAAACATTTCTACGGCGTGTTCCGGTGCAGCGGGTACGATCTCTACCAGTTTTTCGCCTTCCTTGACGATTTCGTTGATGCCGGCTTTGGAAGCCTTTACGACCTGGCCACTTTGTGGAGCGAGCAGGTAATACTGGCCCGCACGGATTGCGTAGTTGGCATACTGGTTAGAGAGCTTGGCTAGTTCTCCCTGACCGGAAGCAATCTCGCTTTGCGCAGCTGCGCGGTCAGCCTGTGCTTTAAAGATTTTCTCGGCATACTCCTGTACTACCTGATTGAGTTCAATTTTTGTATTAGTGAGGTCCGTTTTTGTGTTAGTGAACTTGATTTCCGCGCTGACTCTTTTCGCCATGGCATTCTGATAACCCTGCAGCCTTTGCTCTACCTGCACCAGTGATGCCAGACCGCTGTCGCGCATTACCTTTTGGCGTCTGTACTGCTCATCCGCAATCTTAAAGTCGTTGCGTGCAGCAATCATCTCGAAGCTGTCGCTGGTGATCTTAAGCTCCAACTGTCTGAGTTTATTCTGTAACTGCTCCTGCTTGAGCATCTGCGCTTTTTCTATGGCAGCCATCTGCGCCGTGTTAGCTTCCGCTTTCTGCGTATAAGCCTGGATAGATGCTGATTTGGCATTTATCTGATCCTGTGTGCGAGACAGCAGGTTTGGATCCAGATAACTGTCTTTGATCTCTGCCAGTTGCGCGATGGTGTCGCCCGCCCGCACGAAATCACCCTCTTTGATATGCCACTTAACGATGCGGCCTGCAATGATGGTGTTGAGCTCCTGTGGACGTTGCTCTTGTCGCAGCGTGGTCACACTCCCGCGTGCACGGATATTCTGTGTCCAGGGCAGCAGCAGTACAACCAGCATGGTGAGTACAATACCATATACCCAGTAACGTACATTGCTTTCCTTACCTACACGGTAAACCGTCGCAAATGAATGGATCGGTTTATCAGTAACCTCTGCTTCTACCAGTTTTTTTACTTCTTGCATCTTTATTGTTGCATTCCGGGTGTGACAATACCATTATCCAGCAAAAAGACTTTATCGCAACGTTCTGTAAACTTAACGTCCGAAGTAATGACGATGACCGTAGTATCCGGTAGCCGTAGCAAGTATTGCTGGATACGTTCCTGATATATCTGTTCGATGCCCAACCAAGGCTCCTCCAGCAGTAGCAATTTGGGATGCTGAACGAGTGCGCGCATCAATAATATTTTTTTGATGATACGGCTGGAGAGATGTTGGCCTGCCGGTTGTATCTGGTATGCATAACCTTCCTTTTTGGAAGTAATGAACGGTTTCAGACCAGTAATTTCTGCAAGTGTATCCAGCTCGGCATACGTCACAGCTGCGTTACCCATACAGATATTCTCTTCAATGGTTCCCTGAAATACCTCTTGCTGGTGCAGCATAATACCCGTCTGACTGCGCAGGGAGTAGAGGTCGTAAGAATGTATCGGGACATCTTCGATCAGCAAATTGCCTCCAAATTCGGTATAGGTACCGCTTAGCATGCGCAGTAGTGTGGACTTACCTGACCCGGGCGCACCCTGGATACCTATTTTTTCCCCCTTCTCAACCTGGAATGAAACGTCTCTGAGCAAGAGTTCTTCACCGTCGTAACCGAAAGAAAGGTTTTGCGCGGCGATAGCTATGCCGCCTTCTGCTGTAAGCATAAGTCCGCCTCGTTTTTCGGTTGGCTTATCTGTAACCTTGGTTATTTTTTCGACGGATGTCAGCACATCATACACCTTGTCCAGATTTAGAATAAGTTTTTCAACAGATCCAATGATCATGAGTATCACAATTTCCGCGGCGATAAACTGGCCGATGTTCAGTTGCTGGTCGATCAGCAGGTAGGCACCTACAATCAGCATGGCTGAAGTAATCAGTACTTTGAAGCCGATGAGCGCCCAGTATTGGAACAGTAACACCTTGAAATGCGCCGTACGTGCATTCAGGTAACCAACCACGTACTCGTCGGTTTTGGTAAGGTGATGCGTCTTGTTTTTGGAAAACTTAAAGGAGGTCACGACGCGCGCGAGCTCCTCCAGGTAACCCAATACCTTATACTTGTAATCACTTTCCAGCAGGCTTGTCTCCATCCCACGCCCGGTGGTTGACCGGAGGATCAGGTAGAGGATAAAGAGCAGGAAAATACCGAAAACAATAAAGATAGGATGATAAAAAGATAACAGTATGAGCCCGAAGAGTATCTGGATACTCGCTCCGGGTATATCCAGTAGTAATTTGGATATACTTTTCTGAAGCGGAATGGTATCGAAGAAGCGATTCACCAGCTCAGGCAGATAGTAGTCGTCCACTTTTCTTAAATTAAAACTGGGAATGACACTTGCATACTGAAAAGAGTAGCGGACAAACAACTGCTGCTGTATTTTTTCGATCAGCTTCATCTGATTTACTTGCAGCAGGCCCGTGACAAACACACCGGCAATCACAAAAATGATGAGCAGGACCAGGGACGTTGAAATAGCACCGCCGAGGACGAAGCTGATGATAGACTGAATGCCCAGCGGCACGGATAGCTGCACCAGGCCGTAGAGAACCGCGTAAAAATAGATTGCTGAGATCTCTGATCTTTCATACTTCAACAGCTCGAGAAATTTGCGGAACGACGAAATTTTTGCCATGCTTGAACACTTGCTACAAATTTAAAGTAAATATTCTATTTTGAATAGTAATACTATTATAAAAGTGTTAAATACTTCTATTGACGCCCTCGATAAAAACGCATAGTTAAGCGTATGCATTGATCAGCATTCAGAAAAGTGGTAAGCCAAGGGAATGTTCAAGGGGACATAAAGGAAGAAATAAACTTTGCGGCTAAAATAGAAAAAGTGTCACATGTCATTCCTTAGAACAGGAATTAAAACCAAGAATTTTCACGTTAGAAATTTCCTTGTAAAGCAATACTGACAAGCCCTCTCTATTATCTTATACGACGTTTTTTTGCATTTAGTTTCCTGAAAACCGTCCGAAATTCGTCCGGCTGGAGACTAATACATCCCAACCTCATTAATTTCCAATCGAATCTTTGAAATGTATTAGCTCTTTTTCGATCTCGCGGAGCTTATCGGCTGCAATGCGAGCTATGTTTGCTATTTCGCTATTACTGGAAGTCGATTCTGCTAAGTGTTCTATTTTTTCAATCAACGCACCTTCGTGGTTGCAGCCTATAAATCTGAGTGAGCCTTTTAATTTGTGGGTGAGGAAAATTATAGCTTCCTTGTTATCGGCATCTATAGCTTCCATCAGTTTTTGCATATTAGCCCCTAGCGTCTCTATACAAGTACCAATTATTTCCACAGCAAATTCATCATCACCATCCGCCAGGTCGTAGATGTATTCCAGGTTTATGTATTTGTAAGCACCCCTATTAATCATAACTTATTTAATAGCTCTTTTTGCCATTTTTGTATTACATCTTTGATGTCCTGCATTTTGTACGGCTTGCTTATATAGTCATCCATCCCTTTTGCTAACATTTTTTCTCTGTCACCGGTTAGTGCATTCGCAGTTAAGGCAATTATTACAGGCTTATTATCAGCATATTTTTCAATTATTCTTCTTGTTGCTTCATAGCCATCCATCTCAGGCATCATTACATCCATAAATACAAGCTGGTATTGTTTGCTATCTATCTTTTCAATTGCACGCTTGCCATTTTCAACCATGTCGCAACTGTAGCCTAGCTTTTCCAATGCTCTTCTTATCATTTTCTGATTAATCTCATCGTCCTCTGCAACCAGTATGTTTATAGGCAATGTGTCCGCATTGCTTAGCACTTCTGTTACAGCAGCCATTGCCTGTATTTTTTTCTTGCTTAACACCCGCACCAGTACATCTTTCATTTGGTCATGCTTTACTGGCTTGTTAATCACAGCGGCAAACAGGGTTTTAATTCGTTCATTATCAGCAGACAAATAACTTGCCGAACTAAATAATATCAACTGCAGATCCGGTTTGTTCAGCTTTATTTCAGATGCCACTTCAATTCCATTGCTATCAGGCATCAGCATATCTATCACAGCTACATCAAATTCTTCCTGTTTTATATGGTGTAATGCGGCTTTGTAATTGTCACATACTACTGCTTTCATACCCCATAGTTCACACTGTTTATTCAGTATTTTCAAGTTAGTGGTGTTATCATCAAGTACCAATATCGATTTGCCATGCAAAGAACTACTATCGTTTTTTTCTCTTGCAGTGTATTGTATCTTTTGGGTATTGGCTGTTGTTTCAATGGTAAAAACAAATGAAGAGCCTTTATCTTCTTCGCTTTCTACATGTATAGTCCCGCCCATTAGCGTTACCAAACGCTGGCATATTGCCAACCCCAGCCCTGTACCCCCATACTTTCTAGTGGTTGATGAATCAACCTGGGAGAAACTTTCAAACAGTGTGTGGTATTTATCTTTGGATATACCTATGCCTGTATCTTTTACCGTAAACTGTAAAGTATATACACCATCTTTTACTCCTTTATTTTGAGCAGATATGAATATTTCGCCGTGCTCTGTAAACTTCAATCCATTAGATACAAGGTTTAGCAATATTTGCCTGAAGCGCGTTATGTCGCCAACTATTTCATTCGGAACATCAGGCTCCATAAAATATAACAAATCAAGCCCTTTATCATTAGCCTTTATACTCAGTAGATCAAAAGTTTCTTCAATAACACTACTAATTTTAAATGGATGAGCTTCTAATTCCATCTTCCCCGCTTCTATTTTCGAGAAGTCGAGTATGTCATTAATGATTGATAGCAGTGATTCACCACTGATACGTATTGTGTCGAGGTAATCTTTCTGTTCTTCATTTAATGGTGTATTAGCCAATAGGCTTGTCATACCTATTACACCATTCATTGGTGTGCGTATTTCATGGCTCATATTGGCCAAAAAATCAGACTTAGCTTTGTTCTGTTCATCGGCCAATTTTCTTTTTTCAGCCAGTTCTTCGTTTAGCAGGTGTATTGCAGTAATATCTGTAAATACCCAAAGGCGTCCTTTAATGTTTTCAGATATAGTTGGGGTACATGATACACTTAAAACCTTTGAAACAGGATTGCCGTATATCCATTTCCAGTCTTTAATAGTTTGGTTTGGAGAACTGAATAGCGCTGTACCACGTTTTGCTATGTCATCATGGTTAATGGCCTGCATGCGCAATTTTTGCATTGCCGATGCAATGACAGCCGATGAGTTTCTATCCCTTCCAATACCCAGTAATTCTGATGCTGCAGCATTTACCCACCCATCTTTTCCTATATCATCTACAAACACAATACCCACATTTACGCTTCCCATTATGGCATTAAAACGTATTGTGAGTTCTTCAATGGCATAATAGGACTGTACAAGCGTGGTAACGTCCTTCAGGCCTATCCATATAGTGTGTAAAAACTGCCTGAAGTCTTCGTTTATCTCAAACTCCTTATCTATATACAATACAAATACGCCAATATATACACCTACATTCACGGGCAACAAAACGGCAATAGTGTCATTGCTGTAAATAAAATCACAGCCATTACTAAATACGATCTCGTCTTTAGCTATCGTTTCCGCTACAAACTCGGCATTTACAAACCCCGTAATAACGGCATCAGTTGCATATACTACCCTTGCTGTAATGTCATCTTCCAGCCTTATCGATGCTACTGCCCGTGCGTGCGTATGTTGATAAAGGAGGGTTACTATTCTGCGCCGTATGATTGCAAGTTCTTTCTCTTGCTTTATAGGATAAAGATTTACAAAAAAATCTAGCGCTTCCTTTTGCCAATTATGATTTTCAGAGAGTTTCAACACACTTAAATATACTCTTTAATTGCTGTAATTATTTCATCGGGCGCACTGATATGCGGGAAGTGGCCTTCAGCTTCTACCACTTTCAACTTGCTGTTTTTGATATTGGCATTCAGGTATTGTGCCACATACATGGGCACTGCAATATCTTGCTTTGTTTGCAGTAACAATGTATCAACATGAAGTTTCGGTAAATCAGTACGATGATCTGACTGGAAGATAACCCGTGCTACAGACTGTGCTATATCAGGCCTTATCGACGATAATGTTTGCGCAAAACTTTCTGCCAGTTGAGGCCTGTCAGCATTTGCCATGGCAGCAGGTGCAAAGCCGCTTATCCAAGCGTAATAATTATTGGCCATAGCATCATACAGGCCATTCAATGCTTCTTGTGTAAAACCGCCAATGTAGTTTGTGTCGTTCAGATAGCGTGGCGAAGCGCCTACTAACACCATTTTACTAAAATGCTCCGGACTCTTTATTGCAGCCAGCGTACTGATCATACCGCTTACAGAATGGCCAACCATTATGGCATCTTCCACTTGAAGTTCCTTACATATATCCAACAAATCATTGGCATAGCTATGCAGCGTATCATATTTGTTAGGGCTGAATGCCGAGGGATCTGCATTACCTGCACCCACATTATCGTACAGCACTATTCTGTAATCATCAGTAAAAGCACTTGATACCTTTTGCCACGCAGTTTGGTCTGTTCCAAAACCATGGGCAAATACCATTGTTGGTTTATCGCTCTCACTGTTCAGTACAGTAACATTATTTTTTTTAAGCGGATTTAATGACATAAGAGCCATAATTTAGTATTGCAGTATAATGCAATAACAGGACGCGACAAAAATAGTAAATCCTGTAATAACTTATTAATGTCAATACAAACAGAGAATACACAAAAACGTTGTACTTTTAATTTCTTACGAGAGAGAGAATATACTTCCAAAACAAAAAGTGCTATTCATAATGGCCAAAATTTTACTGATAGAGGATGATGTTTTGATCCAGAAAACAGTTGGTTCAAAACTTAAAAAAGAAGGTTTTGATGTTACTTGCTGCAGTGATGGTAAAGAAGGTGTAGAAAAAATTACTACTGAACTTCCAGATGTTGTCGTTACCGATGTCATGCTACCGTATGTATCAGGTTTGGAGATAGTTAGCGCGGTCAAAAATATCAAAGAAAAAAGCATACGCATTATTGTGCTTTCTACTA
>DASWWE010000070.1:0-26128 GCA_036406055.1 Flavipsychrobacter sp.
GCATACCGCTGGCCATTCTCACACTGCTCTTGTGGATCCTTCCGGCAGTATTTGTGATGGGGGCGTTTTCATTTGTTATATATTATTTTGATATTAAAGATGTACAGACGAACCTGTTTACTTATGTACAGCCCATGTCGGTAGGGTTTGTGTTGTATGCGGCCCTGCGCATGATGAAAACCAGTGTGAGGCACGTAGCTACGTGGGCTATCATGACTGGTAGTTTATTGGTAACGGTACTGGTGCCGACGCCCTGGGTATTCCCGGCATTGCTGCTGATATCAGGTATTATCAGCAACTTCAGTAACAAGCGCATTCCTGAAACACATAAGCAGCCTAAGCCTATTCATTGGGTCAACCTTTGGATATTCGTAGCCATATTTCTATTGGCAGGTATCTTGTCCGAGATAGCACGCTACAACCAATGGGAGCATCGGCGTATTTTCCATGTGTTCGAAAACTTTTATCGTTTCGGTTCCTTTGTATTCGGTGGCGGACAGGCACTTTTGCCTATGATGCTGTTCCAGTTTGTGAACAGGCCCATTGCAATGGGTAATCCGCCATTGATAACCAGCACGCAGTTGCTAACTGGCTATGGTATGGTGCAGGCTGTGCCTGGCCCTGTGTTTTCCATTTGTTCTTATGTAGGTGGTATGGTGATGAGTTCTTACGGGCCGGTATGGCAAATAGTTGGTTGCCTCACTGCATCGCTAGCCGTATTTCTGCCTAGTACGTTTCTGTTGTTCTTCCTATTTCCTGTGTATCAGAATTTGAAGCAATACGTGGTGATATATCGCGCGCTGGAAGGTATCAATGCTGCTATTGTAGGCATCATATGGGCATCCGGTATTGTATTGTTCCAGTCTATGCCTTTTGAATGGATGCACGTAGTGGTAGTGGTCATTACTTTCAGCCTTCTTTATTTTACAAAAATCCCGGCACCGTTTATAGTGCTGGGATGGTTGCTACTTGGCTGGACGATGAACTAACCTGCGGGTTATTCTTCTTTCAGCAATTCTTTTATATCGCCTATCAGTTGGTTAACAGAACCGATATTCGTTCCTTCATACTGGCCGCGGATACGCCCGCCTTTGTCTACCAATACAAAACGGTCGGTATGTATAAAGTCGCTGGCAATGTCAACTGTAGCGGTATCGTCAGCCGCCGTTACTAAATAGCTATAGCGCGCCATATCATACAGTTCTTTTTTATCGCCGGTTAAAAAGAGCCATTGCTTAGGGTCTGCATCAAAACGCAGGCTATATGCTTTCATGGCCTCCACTGTATCTTTTTTAGGGTCTACAGAGTGCGATAATATCAGCACCTGGCTATTGCCTCTGAATGCCTGGTACACTTTTGCCATGTTTTCGTTCATTTTAGGGCAAATGCCTTTACAGGTGGTAAAGAAGTACTCTACCACACGTATTTTGCCATCTACATCTTTTTTAGTGATGGGTTGCCCTTCCTGGTTCAAGAAAGAAAAATCGCGTACGGTATGGCCGGGGTTACCCAGTATTGGCAGTTTTTTGGGTTGTTCCCTTGTTACATTATAGTAGTAGGTCATAAAGCCTGCTGCCAGTAATATGAAGAATGTAATAAGTACAACTGTAACCGTTCTTTTTGTCATAGCGAGCGCAAAGTTAGGCCCTTTGGCTTAAATAAGTTTTGCCGGCAAGGTTAAAATAACCCGGCCGGCAAATAGTCTTAGTTTAAAAATCATTCTTATAAGTGGCAGCTGGTAGTGCCTATGCCACCGCTATTAGCATCTGTTTCATAGCGTTCGCACGCATCATCTGCATCACGCAATGTTTGGTTTTGCAGGTCATATGTCTTTGTAGCAGATATGCCACCTACGGTTGTAGTACAAGTACAAGTGTGATCTTTTTTGCAAGAGGTAAATGCCAGTGTAGCTAACACTGCAAACAATCCTATAAGTTTTGCGCTTTTCATAATTCAGTTTTTTGATTTCAATTATGCATGTTTAAAAAACTGTGCCATTTGGTACTTAATTGATGGACAAAAAGATGAATGGTTGTTTATTCCCCAATCTGTAGATGTACCATGGGAAATAAAAAGCCCCTGCATTTGCAGGGGCTGTGAGGTATTCATTGTGTGATATTTATATCACCACATTTATCATTTTGCCTTTCACATAAATGAACTTTTTAGGCTCTTTGCCTTCCAGCCATTTTTGTATCGTAGCATCGGCCAGCACTTCTTTTTCTATCAGCCCCTGCTCCATATCCAGCGGAAATTCCATCTCTACGCGTGTTTTACCATTTATGGCCACAGGATATTTCTTGCTGTTATCTACCACGTACTTTTCTTCATATCCGGGGAATGGAGCATCCAGCACACTGCTTTCATGGCCAAAACGGTGCCATAGCTCTTCTGCCAGGTGTGGTGCAAATGGGGTAATGATAACCGCCAAGGCTTCCAGTACGGTGCGCTTATGGCAGTTAAGTGCCGATAGTTCGTTCACGCATATCATAAACTGGCTTACAGCCGTGTTGAATGAAAAACGCTCAATATCGTCACTTATCTTTTTGATGGTTTTATGTATAATACGCAGTTCGGCCTCTGTGCAAGGTTCTTCAGTTACGATCCATCCCTGTTGCTCATCAAAATACAGGCGCCACAGTTTTTTCAAGAAGCGGTGCACGCCTTCTATGCCTTTCTGTTCCCATGGTTTGCTTACTTCTATAGGCCCAAGGAACATTTCATACATGCGGAAGGTATCTGCGCCAAACTGTCCTACAATATCATCGGGGCTCACCACATTGTATTTGGATTTGCTCATCTTTTCCACCTCTGCACCACATATGTATTTCCCATCTTCCAGTTCAAAGGTAGCATCTGCATACTCTGGTCTCCAGTTTTTGAAGGCTTCTGTATCCAGCTCTAATCCATTCACCATGTTTACATCCACATGTATCTTGTTAGTTTCATACTGGTCTTTCAGGCCGGCAGATACAAACTTGTTGGTGCCATGCACGCGGTATACAAACCTCGAGCTGCCTTGTATCATGCCTTGATTCACTAACTTCTTAAATGGTTCTTCAAAGCTGATAAAGCCTAGGTCATACAGCACTTTTGTCCACAGGCGGCTATACAGCAGGTGGCCTACCGCATGTTCTGTACCGCCTATATATATATCTACTTCGCGCCAATAGCTGGTGGCTTCTTTGCTGGCAAATTCATGTTCGTTATGTGGGTCCATATAGCGCAGGAAATACCAGCTGCTGCCCGCATAGCCGGGCATGGTATTCGTTTCGCGCGTGCCTGCGTGGGTGTTTACCCAGTCGCTTACATTTGCCAATGGCCCTTCGCCTTCCGGTCCAGGTTTATAATCCTGTACCAATGGCAATTCAACCGGCAGCTTTTGCAGCGATGGGTGCGCATTCAGTTCATCCTCGCCTATGCTATATGGTATATCGTTCACATACACTATCGGGAAGGGTTCGCCCCAATAGCGCTGGCGGCTGAAGCCAGCATCGCGCATTTTATAGTTCACCTTAGCGCGGCCAATGCCTGCATCTTCTATAGCGCGTATGGCTACTTCACCAGCCTTGTTTATTTCCAGTCCATCCAGGAAGCCGCTGTTTTGCAGCTTGCCTGCTTTTTCTGTATAGGCTGCTTCGCCGTTATATACATTGCCAAATATATTGGTGATGGGTATATCGAAATGCTTGGCGAAATTATGGTCGCGCTCATCGCCGCTCGGTACCGCCATGATAGCCCCGGTACCATAGCTGCCCAGCACATATTCTGATATATATATAGGCACTTCCTTGCGCGTAAATGGATGCACCACATGTGCACCGGTAAAGCAGCCGGTTACCTGTTTTACTTCCGATATGCGTTCACGTTCACTACGGCTCTTTACATAATTCAGGTAGCTTTCTACGGCTTCTTTCTGTTGTTTGGCAGTTATCTTATTTACCAGTTCATGCTCCGGTGCCAGCACCATAAAGTCTACACCAAATATGGTATCGGGGCGTGTGGTAAATACCGTGATGTGCAGGTTGTTGAAGCCGATTACATCAAAGCGTACTTCGGCACCATTGCTTTTGCCTATCCAGTTGCGCTGCATTTCTTTCATGGCATCGCTCCATTCCAGCCTGTCCAGGCTTTGCAGCAGTCGTTCTGCATATTCCGTTATTCGCAGAAACCATTGGCGCATTTGTTTTTTTACCACCGGGTGGCCGCCACGTTCAGATACGCCGTTCACTACTTCATCATTGGCCAGTACGGTACCCAGCGCTTCGCACCACCATACTTCTGCATATCCCTGGTAGGCCAGGCGGTAACGCATCAGGGTATCGCGCTTTTCCTTCTCGCTCATACTCTTCCAGCCTTTGGCATCAAAGCAAAAAGCATTGTCTTCCGGGCACGGATAGTGGCCATTGCCCTCTTTTTCAAAAAGCGTTATCAGGTCTTTTATCGGGCGCGCTTTCAGTTCTTTGCGGTCGTACCAGCTATGGAAGAGTTGCAGGAATATCCACTGCGTCCATTTATAGTATTGTGGATCAGATGTGCGTACTTCGCGTTCCCAATCGTAGCAAAAACCTATATTATCCAGCTGCTCGCGGTAGCGGGCAATATTCTTTTCTGTAGTAACAGCCGGGTGCTGGCCGGTTTCCAGCGCATATTGCTCTGCAGGCAGGCCAAAGGCATCGAAGCCCATGGGGTGCAGCACATTAAAACCTTTCTGGCGTTTATAGCGCGCATATATATCCGATGCTATGTAGCCTAACGGGTGGCCCACATGCAGCCCCGCACCGCTGGGGTAGGGAAACATATCGAGTATATAGAATTTTGGTTTATCACTATGATTATTAACCCTGTATGCCCCTTGTTCTGCCCAGTATTTCTTCCATTTCTTTTCTATGGCGCCAAACGTGTATTCCATAACTTATATTTATAAAAGCGATGCCAAAAGTACGAAAAGGCAGCGGGGATTGTAATAGAAACTAAAAAGCCGGAATATTATTCCCAGCTTTCGCATTCTATCTTGGTAAAGTCGTACGTGGCGGTATTGTGTTGAAAGTAATAGTGAAACTTATAGCCCCGCTTCTGGTATTCGGGCTTCTTTTTCTTCATTTTTATGGGTATCACCCACACATGGTAAAATTCCAGGTAGTTGAATGCATAGCTTAGGTAAAGGATGGGCACTTTTGTTTCCTGCTGTATCTTATATAGTTCCCGCGTGTTGCTGTCGGGGTTTATATATACCAGGTTGTAGCCATTCATCGTGTCGGGCATGCGTTTAAAGTAGGGCTCTTTTACAATGTATATGGTTTTAGTTTCAGGTGGGAATACAGAACCGCAACTATCGGATACTTTACCCTTGTTATAAGTAATGGAAAAGAGCGTGTGCTTTATGACATCTGCTTCCTCCCACATGTCGAAATAGGGTTTCAACTGTGCACTGGCAGCAAATGGTAGCAGCAAAAAGAGGAATAGCAGTCTTTTCATTATTGAGGGCAGTTGGTTTTAGCATAGCCCAGTTTATTGGTGCCTCCCTTATTAAAGTAGAAGAATACTTCACAGCCCCGCTCGTTATATTCGGCTTCTACTACATTGCCTTCTTTCTTAAAGGAAATAGGCATTAGCCATAGCTGGCAGGTATCATTGCCCAGGCTCAGCGGGCTTAAATACACCACTGCACCCGTTTTATTCTGCACTTCTTTTTGCAGCATGGCTGCATTCTCTGCAATGTTGATATACTTCACAGCCATGCCTTCCAGCACTTCAGGCATGGCCGTAGTATGTGGCTGTTTCGATACGTAAACGGTTTTGGTCTTTTTACCTATCATTTTCTTGTGCATGCCATCCAGTCCCGAAGTGCCTTTTATAAAAGCTTTCAAAGTATATACCTGGCAGCCGTAGATGTCCATGGTAGCTGTAGAGTCTATCACCTGCGCATGGCCGATGACCGGTAGGAGTAATAGGGGCAGAAACAGTTTTTTCATACTGCCAATTTACAGGTTTCAGCTAATATTTGCACATTTGCGCTATGCTTAGCTATTGGGAACAACAGTCTTTTCTTCACTACGATTATATAGTGATAGGCGCGGGTATTGTAGGCCTGAATACAGCTATTGAACTAAGAGTTAAATATCCCGCGGCGCGTATCCTTGTTCTGGAAAGGGGATTGTTGCCAACAGGTGCCAGCAGCCGCAATGCGGGCTTTGCCTGTATGGGTAGCCTTACAGAACTGCTGGATGATGCACAGTATAGCGATGAGGCAGAGATTGTAGCGTTATACGAACTACGCAAAAAAGGACTTGAAAAACTGCGTGCAAGGCTGGGTGATGCTACCATAGGCTATGCTGCTAACGGTAGCTATGAATTGATAAGCATGCAAGAGCTACCTGCCCTTGATAAAATAGAGTATCTCAACAACCTGCTGATGCCTGTAACGGGCAAACCCGCCTTTCAATTGGTGAATGAGAAAATAGCGCAGTTCGGGTTTAATAAAGACTATACACAAGCGCTAATAGAAAATACCTGCGAGGGGGAACTAAACACCGGCAGGATGCTGCGGGCATTGACGGATTATGCTATCACAAACGGTATTGAGATAAAGACCGGTGCCGAAGTAATACGCTTTGAGGATGAAGGCAAGGAAGTAATGGTGGAAATAGCGCATCCTGTAAGGGGTGAGTCCTTGTGCCTGAAGTGTAACGCCGTTTGTATTTGTACCAATGCTTTTGCAGCACAACTATTACCGGGCGAAGATGTAGTGCCCGGCCGTGGGCAGGTATTGATAACCGAACCGATTGCAGGCCTGAAATTCAAAGGCGTGTACCACTTTGATAAAGGCTATTATTATTTCCGTGAAATAGATGGAAGAGTACTACTGGGTGGTGGCCGCAATCTCGACTTTGAAGGAGAAACAACTACAGCGCTTACACTGAATGAGCGCATTCAGCAAGACCTCGAAGCCAAGTTGCGCGAAGTAATATTGCCAGGCACACCATTTACCATAGCGCAACGATGGTCGGGTATTATGGCTTTTGGCAAAACAAAGCGACCTATTATAAAAGCATATTCACCGCGCGTATTTGGTGCCTTCCGCATGGGTGGTATGGGTGTAGCGCTTGGCAGCGAAACGGCTGCTGGTGTTGCCGCTTTAATGTAGCACGTTGAAATCTTTCCGCAGTCGTATGGCCACTTCGCCAATAGGCAAGCCCATTACATTATAATAGTCGCCATCTATCTTTTCAATGCCTATCATACCTATCCATTCCTGTATAGCATAAGCACCTGCTTTGTCAAAGGGCTTATAATTACTTACATAATGCTGTATCTGCACATCGTTCAGCTTACGAAAGTGTACTTCCGTAACGGTAGAAAAGCTTACCTGCTTATCGCCTTGCTGCATGCATACACCTGTCACCACTCTATGCACGCGGCCAGAGAGTTTTTGCAGTATGCTGATGGCATCTGCTTCATCTTTCGGTTTGCCCAGTATTTCATCGTCCAGCAATACCACCGTGTCTGCCGCAATGATGATGGCATTGTGCACTTGCTGTTCTATAGCAGCTGCTTTTTTTTTGGCAAGATGTACCGGCACTTCTGCACCCGGCATACCGGGCGGGTTGGTTTCATCCACATCGGCTATGACGATGGTGAAATCTATCTCTGCCAGCTCCATCAATTGCTTGCGTCTTGGCGATTGCGATGCCAGAATTACTTTATGCATGTGCCTGGAAATAATAAATGATCAATGAACCGATACCTGAAACCATAATGATCTTCAGCCAGCGGCTCATAGTATGGTAGTGTTGTGTAGTGGCTGTTTTGGGCAGCTTGACGATACATATAGCTATAGGTACTGCCAGTGCCAGTATGGTATAGATACCCAATACCCACCAGCCCGCGCCAAACAGTTTGATGCTGCCTATCAGCAACGGTAGGATGGATAATACACCCAGTGCCTGTGTAAACCTTACAGAGCGCAGCAAGCCCCATTTTATAGGCATCGTAACGCAGCCTTCTTCTGCATCGCCTTTAAAGTCTTCCATATCCTTCACTATTTCGCGCATCCATGTAAGCGAAAAGGCGAAACAGGTATATATGCCCAGCACCCATGCGGGGTTAGGTACTACACCATGCATCGTTTCCACAAAAGCTGGTAGCAGCATATAATGATGTATGGCTGTTTCATACAGCATCAGGGTAACGATGGTAAGGCCCGTAAGCAATGCCACCACCACATTGCCGGTCATAAACTGTCTTTTGAATTTGGTGGAATATAGCCACAGCAATATCGTACAGCCTATTTGCAGCAGCACCCAGCTATACCTGCCCGCATGCCCCGCCACCAGTATGGCAAACCATATCGCTGTAATGTTGAACAGGCTATGCATCACAATGGCCATCCGCAGTGGTATCTGCTTTTCCAGTATCACCTTATCGGGCCGGTTGATGGCGTCTATTTTTATGTCGAAATAATCGTTGATGATATAGCCCGCTGCCGCTATCAGTACGGTAGATGCAGATAGCAACATGAAATTGGTGAAATTCAGCAGCAGGGGGGTATTGCTATAGCTCTTAATTGGCAATATCACGCAGGCCCACGCCAATAGCTGTGTCAGGAACACGATCAGCAGGTTTTGCCAGCGTATGAGTTTGAGCCAATACATTCAGTTAGTTGATTTGTTGTTTGGTTGATTAGTCAATCTATCAAATCAACTAATCAACCGGTCAACTATTTACCCCATGTAGCAGGGTCTACACGCCATTGTTCCAGCGTAGCTTTTTGTTCGCTTTGTATCAGTGACTGTTCTTCGGCCACTTCCATCAGGGCACTATAGTTACTGATAGTGTACAATGGTACGCCTGCTTTTTCAAATGCATCGGCAGCTGCGTTAAAACCATAGGTGAACAGGGCGCACATACCTATCACTTCGCCACCAGCAGCGCGTATAGCATCAACAGCCTGCAGGCTGCTTTTACCGGTCGATACCAGGTCTTCTACTACCACTACTTTCTTACCCGGCTCCATATGCCCTTCTATCTGGTTGCCCATGCCATGCTCTTTCGGCTTGCTGCGCACATATATAAATGGCAGCTTCAGCAGGTCGGCAGCCATCACGCCGTGTGCTATGCCTGCAGTAGCCACACCGGCTATCACTTCCGCATCCGGAAAGTGTTCCAGCACCATATTAGCCAATTCGCTCTTTACAAAATCGCGTACATACGGGTGCGAAAGCACTTTGCGGTTATCGCAGTATACCGGCGAATGCCAGCCCGAAGCCCATACATATGGCTTTTGCAGGTTTATTTGCAATGCTTTAATTTGCAGCAGCTTTTCGGCGAAATGTTTTTGTGTACTCATAACCGCTCAAACCTACGTCAATTAAGCAAGTTTACAAACACAGGCCCGAGATGTTTACACAGAAAATATACGTTAATAATAAGCCCTTGGTACTCACTAGCGATGCCAAAACATATATGCAGGATAATGCGATGGCTACCGGTTACCTGCAATTTACGGGGGCCTTTACCCGCAATTTCAGGCTGGCTTTGCAACACCTGGAAAAGCCGGGTACGCTTGGCGCCATCATAGAAGATATCTCGCCCAATTCATTACAGCAATCTTTATATGAACTGTATGAGCCGATAGATGCTGCCGGTGGGGTGGTGGAAAATGAAAATGGGGCAGTATTGATGATATATCGCCGTGGGAAATGGGACCTGCCCAAAGGCAAGCGGGATGAGGGTGAAGATATGGCTACCTGTGCCTTGCGTGAGGTAAGTGAGGAAACAGGGCTTACGAAACTGAAGCTGGCTGAAAAGATTGGCAACACCTACCATGTATATTCACAAGGCGGACAAAACCTGCTGAAATGTACCGAATGGTATAAAATGAAAGGCTCTGTAAAAGATACCCTTGTGCCGCAGAAGGAGGAAAATATAATAGAGGCCAAATGGGTAGATGCGGCAGAAATGAAAATGATTGTTTATAAGTCATACGAAGCCATCCGGGAAGTGCTGACACTTGCGGGCCTGAAATGGTAAAAAATAAGGGCAGCTTTTGCAAGCTGCCCTTAGTGTATGCAGGAATATGGTTATTTAATCACCTGGATTTTCCGCTGGTATGCCAGTATGCCATTCTCTATTACACGGGCTATGTAAAGTCCGCTGTTTACATCCGGCAATCTTATCTCATTACTACCGTTTTTCAGTTGTGTATGGTAGGCTATGCGGCCGGTAATATCTACCAGTTCCAGTTGTGCTTCGTTAATGTTGGGGAGGGTTATGTATAGGCGGTCTGTGGCAGGGTTAGGGTATATGCTGATACCCTCATATGCCAGTTGGGTAATGCCTGTAGGTGGCATTTTTACAGTTTCTTTATGTAGGGCAGCTACTACACGTGTCAGCAGTTTGTTGTTATCCACGCTATCCTGGTTCGATAATATGCATATAGCCACCCCTGTAGCAGAATCTATAAAGTTTTCATTCAGGTAGCCAAAGCAGGTACCGCCGTGCGAATAGCCCGTGCGGCCATTCAGCGGGCGAAACCACATGACACCTAATCCGTAGCCATTATTAGCATTCAGTTTTACAAGCGTTTTCATTTCTGCCAGCGAAGTGCTATTGATGATTTTACCGTTCATTAATGCATCCCAGAATTTTACCACGTCCTCTGCATTGGCAACGAGCGCACCGGCAGAGGTAGCCATACTTAAAAAGGCAGTATTATCATAGTTATAAGCATCCATCATATCCGTTAGTTGGGCAGGGTTGCCATCAGTAGACCAGCCATGTGGTATAGTAATGCCTGCCTTTTCTGCGGGATAAGTAGCTGTGTGAGAAAAGCCCTGAGGGTCTAGTATCATTTTACGTACACTCTCTGCAAAAGATTCATTTCTTATCTGCTTTATGATAAGGCCTGCCAGAAGGTAGTTGGTGTTGGAGTATGACCAACTGGTGCCCGGTGCAAATTCTGGTGTGCCAATGAATGGCAGCATTTCTTCGGGCTGCCACACTTTGGTATAATCGCTGTTAAGCGCTGCAAAGAAGGCAGAGGTATCGGTATAGCTATATAAACCACTGGTATGGTTCAGCATCTGGCGTATAGTTATCTGCCCGTTTACATTCGGTACGTTCTGAAACCATTTGCCTATTGTATCATCAAGGCTCAGCACGCCGTCTTCCTGTAGCTTCAGCATCATGGCGGCTACATAGGTTTTGGTATTGCTGCCTATAGGCAGGTACATATCCTTCGTTATGGGCACACCACTGTGCGATTCTCCATATACACCTGTCCATACGCCTTCATTAGGTATCAGTATGGCTGCAGATATACCTTTTATCTTGTTCTTTTGGCATATGCTATCCAGCACCTGCTGAAAGCGGCCCTGGTATACCGGCGCTATCTGCGCATATGCAGATGCGGCATAAGTGAGGGCAATGGTTAATGTGAGTAATAACTTCTTCATAATGCTATGTGTTTTCCGTTTATGGATACAAAGCAAGGCAGTCTGCACCACAGCAAAGAATTTTTTAGATGAACAAGAGTCGCATTTAGACGAGTTTATTTCGTCGAAGAAAGGAGGGGTTTTGTCTATTGCTTCTTTTACCTGCCACTATTTATGCAGTTATTTGTATCGTGAAACGCGTTTTAAAACATACACTTCGCATATTAAGCAGCCGTATAGCACTCAATATCTATCTATGGATAGCGTTGATATACTTGGTGCTCGACATGAATTATAATAATGAGCAGGCATATAAATACGGTATTATATACTCGCCATGGTATTATTGGTTCATACTGGTAGGTTGCTTGTTGCAGATGGCACTTGTATATGTAAATACATTGTTCCTTGCGCCACATTTCCTGGCCAGGAAACGATACGGCCATTATTTTTTCTACATCTTTTTACTTACGGTTACGGTTTCTGTCATCTACACATTTGGTGTCAAAATAGCAGGACAGCACTTTGATGTGGAACATGTGCAGCAAATGGGTTTTGTATCGGCACCTGTTAGTGATAAATGGACCTTCGCTGCTATTATAGATGACACTACTACCTATTTCGTCGGTAATATTCTTTGGGTATTGGTGTTCACTATGGCCTGGTACACCCGCGATTACTATCGCCAACAACGTATGGCCGAAGAAGCCCGCCGTGAGCAGGTAGAAATGGAATTGAACTTTTTAAAAAGCCAGGTAAACCCGCACTTCCTTTTCAATACGCTGAACAATGTATACGGCCTTGCACTGAAAAAGGCGGATAATACCCCTGATGTAGTGCTGAAGCTATCATCCATTCTCCGCTATATGCTCTACGAGAGCAATACAGATACGGTAGATTTCGACAAAGAGAAAGAAGTAATGCAGGCGTACATCGAGTTGGAACTACTGCGTATTACCGATACCGCCGGTCTGCATTTCGATATTCGTGCCGACCACAATTACAAACTGCCCCCATTGCTATGGCTGCCTGTGCTGGAAAATGTGTTCAAGCATGGCACTCGTTTCATTACCGATAAGTTGTTCGTTGATTTCAGGCTGGCAATTGCAAACAATGTACTCACCATTCATGCAGAGAATACTTACAAGCCGGTAACCGATAAGGCAGACACTGCAGGCGGTATCGGGTTGGTTAATTTATCAAAACGCCTTTCTATCTTGTATCCCGGCAGGCATACTATCAGCCAGCAACAAAATGGCGATAGGTATGCTATAGATGTAACGATTGAACTGTCTTAAAGCAATGGACAAGTTAAAAGTACTGATAGTAGATGATGAGCCTATAGCGCGCGATATACTGGAGAGCTATATCCAGCAGTTGCCACAGCTTCAGCTTGTAGGTATGTGCAAGAATGCGCTGGAAGCTATGCCCTTCATAGGGCGTGGAGAGGTAGACTTGCTGCTGCTGGATATCAACATGCCGGAAATAACGGGCATAGAGTTTGTAAAAATGATGCGCCAACTGCCGTGGCTGGTTTTTACCACCGCCTATTCTTCCTATGCAGTAGAAAGCTATGAGCTGAATGCAGTAGACTACTTGCTAAAACCCATAAGTTTCGATCGTTTTTCAATCGCAATAAATAAAGTACTCTCATTGAAAAGGCTGACCAGTGCGGGCGGTACACAAAATGATGCGCACATCTTTGTGAAAACCGATGGCCGCCTGGTGAGAATAAACCTCGCCGACTTGTGGATGGTAGAAGGGCTGAAAGACTATGTAAAACTGCACCTCAAAACCGGCAAGCTTGTCGTTCACAGTACCATGAAAAATATGGAAGATAGCCTGGCCGCCTACCAGGGCTTTGTGCGTGTACATAAATCATACATCGTAAATATGCAGTATGCCACCGAGATGGATGCCAATACCATTTATGTCAACAATCAGCCTATCGCTATCGGCAGCACTTACAAAGCCGATGTTTTACAAGCACTAAAGCAGTACAAATTGTTGTAATCGCCGTCATTGTCATGCAATTGTAATAAGGCGTTGTGTTTCCCGATTTTTACTGTCCTTTTCCCAAAAGTGAAAGCAGAATGTTTTTTCACGCCGCTATCTTTGCGTCACAATTATCACTTGTACCCCACAGCTATCGTTACGTTAGCAAGCATTGAACTCATCAATCACCCAGGTTATTACTTGCGAAACATTGCATGTATATGTGATATGGACAAGCTTTATCGGTTTTATTGACAGTTTATAATTCTTAATATAATACAAATGAAAAAACAATTACTCGCTACATTGATGTTGGCTTCAGCAGTTACTGCTAATGCACAGGTTAAGAATGATACGGTTACTCTTGGGGCTGGCTACGTAAACCAGGTTTGGTATAGCCTGGCCAATGATGAAAAAGGTACGCAGCCACGTGCTAACTGGGATTTGGCTTTCAATCTGAAAGACATCACTTCTCCTGTATTTGTGAATACCAACTTCAGCCACATGGGGTCATTAGGTGTTACCCTGTGGAACTATCCTAAAAATGATACTTCTGCATGGTCATCAATAGACACCGCCGGCCTGAGCACCTGGGAACCACGCCACAATTCAGATACTTCATGGGCTTTGGGTGCTATGGGTAACTACATCGACCCGGGTAACTCAAATGACGTGGATTGGGGTGTTTATGATCCGGCTACACACTACATACATGGCGACTCCATCTATATCATCAAACTGAGCAACGGTGCGTATAAGAAACTGTGGATGAAGCACCTGAAAAGCGGTACGTTCACTTTCACATATGCAGACATTGATGGTTCTAATGAACAAACGGCAGCCATCAAAAAATCTGACTACGCTGGTAAAAACTTCGTTTACTACTCAATTGAAAACAATACAGTACTAAATCGTGAGCCTTTAGCTGCCGATTGGGACCTGACCTTTACTCAATATGTATCTTTTATTCCTGCCGGTCCGGGTGTTGTTATGCCTTATACAGTAACAGGGGTATTGCATAATAGGGGTGTAAGCGTAGCAGAGGTGGGCAACCTGCCTAATAAAAACACTTACAACAGCTACAATGCACATCCGTATGCTACGGCTATCAATACTATCGGTAGCGATTGGAAATCAAACAGTGGTGTGGTAAAAGATTCACTGGTTTACTTCGTAAAAGCTGTAGACGAAACTATCTGGAAAATGATATTCACAGGCTTTGAAAGCGGTGTTAGCGGCCTGGGCAAAATTATCTTCTCTAAAGAAATAATGCAATCTACCAGTATCCGCAATGCAGAAGGCAAGGCTACAGCTACGGTGTCTGTATATCCTAATCCTGCTGCTGCTTCACAGCAAACAACTATTGTTTACAATTTTGAAACTGCAAATACCAATGCTAAACTGGCTGTATACGACATGGCAGGCCGGGTAGCATATACCACAGCATTAGATAACAATGCAGGCCTGCACACCGTGCAACTGCCATCTAATACACTGCAGGCGGGTATGTACATCATCAATATCAGCACAGATAATGGTAATGTTCAGCAGCGTATGATCATCAAATAAGCGTAGTAGTCATATCCATCCATCAAGTGCCCCTCCTTCATCGCAGGAGGGGTTTCTTTTTTTAACGTAACGTAAACCTTACCTTAACACCTCACCAACTGTCTGCAAAGTAATTTTGTATCAAAGCAGGAGCGGATGATGTCGAGAGTTACCCCATTACGAAAAGCAGCACACATACAGCACGGGTTTCAACTGGTGAAAAACAGGAAGACCCTATGGGCTATGTTGAAAGATGTATGGAGAGGCAGGTATAAACTATCTTTCTATACCACACTTGTGATAATCATGGGTTTACTCTATGTTATCCTCCCTTTTGATTTCGACTGGATACCTTTCCTGGGTTGGCTCGATGACGGTTTTATTATTTTCCTCGTTTTCAAAAGATTGCAGAAAGAAACCCAGCGCTATATACGTGCCAAGGTTATGGAGCGCAAAGGAGATTACTAAAACCTCACTTCTGCAGGTATTATCTTGCTTACATCTCCGTTATTACGTATCACATCGCGCACGATGGTAGATGAGATGGTAGAATATTCCGGCGCACAGGTCAGGAATATGGTTTCTATTTCCGGTGCCAGCATCCGGTTCATATCTGCTATGGCTTTCTCATATTCAAAGTCGGCTATATAGCGTATGCCGCGCATCATATATTGTGCACCTACTTCTTTACAGTAGTGAATGGTAAGGCCCGAATAGCTGGTAACACTTATCTGCGGGTAATCTTTAAATATCTCCGTAATCCAGGCTATGCGCTGCTCTATGGTAAACATAGGTGTCTTTTGAGAATTGACCCCGATGGCAATGATCAGCTTATCAAACAAGGAAACTGAACGTTTGATAACATCTACATGGCCCAACGTAATGGGGTCGAATGTGCCGGGGAATAAACAAACGCGCTGCATAGCTTATTTATTAGGATGATGGAAGAATGTAAATATGGTAGTGCCGTAATTTTTTATGCGTAAAAAATTAGGGTGCTTTTGGTAATCGTTCCTGGTAGTATGTTCATGCACAAATATACCCTCCGGTGCCAGCATATTCTTTTCAAACACCAGCATGGGCACGTCGTCTATATTCACAAGGTCGTAAGGGGCATCAGCAAATATAAAGTCATATTGCTCCGTGCTCTGTTTCATGAATTTGAAAACATCGCCGCGAATGATTTGCAGTTTGTCTTCAATGCCCAGTTCCTTAGCCGTCTTTTTTATAAAGCTGATGTTGCCCATATCGCGCTCCACCACCGTCATATCAGCGGCACCGCGCGATGCCAATTCGTAAGTAATATTGCCCGTGCCTGCAAATAGCTCGCAGGTTTTTGCATCTTCCAGGTCTATCATGTTTGCCAGTATGTTAAACAATCCTTCCTTGGCCAGATCTGTGGTAGGCCTTGCCGGTGTGGTAGTGGGCGGGTTAAATCTTCGTCCGCTGAAAATACCACCTACAATGCGCATGCGTATAGTTGTTGTAACAAATAGATCGTCCCCGTCCAGTTCCTGTCGTTCGATGGCACATTGCCGCTGCCGTCCTTTAGCTCTGGAAAATATTGGGTCAGTTCTGTCACAATGCCAGCCAGGTTTTTATTAGCAGGTGTGCATTGCAGCGATAGCTCACTCTCGTTTATATCATGCTGCTTGCATAGGTGCTTAAAGTGGTAAGCAATATCTTCTGCCGTCTGGTAGTTGAATACCTGGTGCCAGTACAGCGTACGGTCTTTATAAAGAGTAGCATATACCTGGTCGCCGGTAATGCTGCACTGCAGTGAACATTCAGACCTGAATGGCTTGTAAAACTGGTAAGAAGAGAATGGTAATACCCTTGCTTTAGTAAAATAGCGGCCTATCAGGCTTTTGATGGCTGCCGGCCATGCATACAGGTAATGTGCTTTGTCCTCACGCAGGTGATAGGTAGACATTACCTCATTGCGCTCTATAAAGTGCAGTTGGCGTATCCACTTATCCGCTTCCTGTTCTTTGAATAATATCTCGGGCACCAGCATGGTTTTGTCAGTAGCTACAAAGGCAGCTATTACCTTATGCGGCGCACCTAAAAGTGTTTCATTCAGAAATTCGTGCTCGAAGAAGTCGAGTATCCATGGCGGCAGGCTTTTCTTATAATCATTATGGCTGATCATCAGCAAATCGCCCCTTTCACTAAAACCCGCTGTGGTAATACTGCGTGGTGTCAGCACCAGTATTACACGGGCTATCTGAGACACCAGGCTATCGCCATTGTGCACCCGGTAAACCTGGTGGTTTAAACTAGTATTTGTAACCTCCGACATAAAAGCACACAATTATAGAATAAATTTGCGACACTTCCACCATTATGCTTGTATGGCATATGAGCCAGGATAGTTTGAAAAGCTTGCGGGGCTTGTTATAGGTTGTAATATCTTAATGCATTTGCCCTGCTGAATTTACCGATTGTGAAAGTAGCTATAACTAATAAAGGTATACTGAAGCTGGCAGCGCCTATTTCGCTGGCCTTGCTGATACCACAAATAAGTTTTTTGACCAATACGGCTTTCCTGGGTCGCCTGGGTGAGCGCGAGCTGGCTGTCAACGGCATTACAGGTATCTTTTATCTTACCCTGTCTATGATAGGCTATGGCCTCAGCAGCGGTATACAGGTGCAACTGGCACGCAGGGCAGGCGAGGGCGATAGTAAAGCACTTACCAATACCTTTACCAATGGTGTGATGCTATCGGTAGGTTGTGCACTAATGCTTATGCTACTATCCCTGTGGGTGGCACCACTGATATTCGGGCTGGGGCTGCACAATGAAAACCATACCTATCTTAGTATTAACTATCTATACTTACGCGTATGGGGCCTTCCTTTCCTGATGCTAACACAACTGGCCAACGCCTTTTACATATCCATCGGCAAGTCGCGGTTCCTGATATACGGTTCATTAGCCAGTACTGCTACCAATATCCTGTTCGATTACCTATTCATTTTTGGCAAGGGTGGCTTCCCTGTCATGGGGCTTATGGGGGCTGCATTGGCATCTATCGTGTCAGAGTTTGTTTATTGTGTGGTTATGTACAGCATCTTCTACTTTAAAAGGCTTTACAGGCAGTACCCGGTGTTATCTTATTTCCGTTTCGATTCAGAATTATCCCAACGCTCGCTGAAAGTAGCGGCACCGCTTATTGTGCAGTTCCTGTTTAGCATAGGTGGCTGGCAGGTGTTCTTTATATTGGTAGAGCACCTGGGTGAAAGAGAACTGGCCGCTTCGCAGATACTGCGTAGCGTATTTGGTATTGTAAGCATTGGTACATGGGCGCTGGCATCTACCTGCAATATGATGGTGAGCAATGTAATAGGGCAAGGCAAAGCACGCGAGGTAGTGCCTGTGATATGGAAGATATGCAGGCTCAGCTTCATTTATACCCTAATAGTATGCGTATTGCTCCTTACCTTCTCGGGCACCTTCCTTTCGCTATATCGAGATGAGCCGGGGCTGGTGGCGCTGGCTACACCCAGCCTGCGGGTAATAGTAATAGCTACCCTTATTATGGCGCTTTCCACAGTCATGTTCAATGGCGTGGTAGGTACAGGTAACACGGTAGTGAACCTGGCCATAGAAATAACCTGTGTGCTTACCTACCTGGTATACTGCTACATTGTTATTGAAAACTACCGTATGCCGCTGGCATGGGCCTGGGGTTCCGAGTTCGTTTACTGGACGTCGTTATTTGTCATCTCTTTCATCTACCTGAAAAGCGGTAAATGGAAGGGGAAACGGATTTAGTTGATCAGTTAATTAGTTAATAGTTATTGGGTAATAGGTTAATAAGTTGATAGCGTGTAGCTATCTACTATTAACAATATTGTCCTTTTATCTTATTGACTTATTACCCTCCCGCTTACGCCGCCTGCTCCACTATGTCTTCCATATAGATGCCGTTGTGGCTTTCATCATATATACAGTCGCCATCTTTTATCAGCAATACCTGTGGCGATTCGTGATGCACCGCGAATACCTCAGCTATCTTGTTTGATATATTGCGGAAGCGTATCAGGTCGAGGTAGTAGAATTTAATATGAGATGGTTCTTCACTGCGCTCCAGCCGGGTCTTTATCATATCGCTGATATTGCAGCGGGTACTGTGCTTAAATATCACAACAGGCTGATTCTTACTTTCTTCTGCAATGCTATCCAGTTGTGCTTCCTCTGTAAGTGCTATCCAATTCATGATGCAAAAGTAGGTGTAAAATAATATGCCAGCGAGTGGAAAGACTGATATAGGTATGACCGATATTTATAAGCCGTTATTTATTACTTTCGCGCTCTCAATTCAACTTTGAAGTTTATGAAGCATGCATTTGTATTTCCCGGGCAGGGAGCACAATTCTCAGGTATGGGCAAGAACCTGTACGAGACAAATACATTGGCTAAAGAATACTTTGAACAAGCCAACGAAATATTAGGCTTCCGCATTACCGATGTTATGTTTGGCGGTAGCGATGAAGACCTGAAGCAAACCAAAGTAACCCAACCCGCTATATTCCTGCATTCTACCATACTGTTCCTCACCACGCCGGATCTGAAGCCTGATATGGTAGCAGGCCACTCGCTGGGCGAATTTTCGGCACTGGTGGCCAACAAGGTGCTGAGCTTTGAAGATGGCCTGCGCCTGGTAGCCAAGCGTGCAGCGGCCATGCAGCGCGCCTGCGAGATCAACCCATCTACCATGGCGGCGATACTGGGCCTGGAAGATGCGAAGGTAGAGGAGATATGCGCCGGCATTACCGATGAGGTAGTGGTTGCTGCCAACTATAACTGCCCCGGCCAGCTCGTTATCAGCGGTAGTATAGAGGGCGTGAACAAAGCCTGCGAGCTGATGAAGGCTGCGGGTGCCAAGCGTGCCCTGGTGCTGCAGGTGGGTGGTGCTTTCCACTCGCCACTGATGGAACCTGCGCGCGAGGAGCTGGAAAGCGCTATCATGGCGACCCACTTTGCGAACCCTACTTGTCCTGTGTACCAAAACGTGGATGCGCATCCTTACATTACCCCTGCGGATATTAAGCAGAACCTGGTAGCCCAACTGACGGCCCCTGTGCGCTGGACACAGACGGTGCAGAAGATGGTGGAGAATGGTGCTACCCGCTTTACAGAGGTAGGGCCGGGTAATGTGCTGCAGGGCCTGGTGAAGAAGATACATAAAGAGGCGGCTACAGAGGGTATCAATTAATTATACTTTTTGTTCCAATTTGTTTCGCGGTTTGCTGTTATGGCAAGCCGCTTTTGTTTGGTATTCAGTGTGTTGTGAAAATTGTTCCGGTTTGTTCCGGTTTGCGTTGTTGTGTTTTTTGTTGTGTTTTGTTGTGAAAAATCGGTTTTTTGGTTTTGCAACAATTATATAGTCAGGAGGTGGTTTTTATCTCCATTTACTACTGCAAATATACGTTAATTTATTGTTTTGTTAGCCGCCTATCTTCATCGATACATCGCGGAAGAGTTCGTAGAAGGTGGCATGGAGGAACTGTGCCCAGCAGGCTATGAGGCTTAGGATGGCCAGGAGTACGATGAAGGGGTTTTCTTTAGCGCGGATGAATTTTACGAGCATAACATGCAGCGGGAAAAACAGCAGGATGAGCGACCAGCTAATGCCGGGCATATCATAAAACAGGTGCTTATGGGAAAGGAGTGCATCTGCGTGGCTAAGGGATATGGCATTGGCTATACCTATCAGGCTGTAGTATATCCATAGTACATAGAATACCATTTTCAACGCTGTTGAGAAATCGGTATAGGTGCGGATGCCGGCTTGCCTGAACAGCCAGCTGATGCATAACGGGATGCCTATAAGGATGCTGAGGCAGATGATGAGAAAGAGAAGAAGTTCCATTTTATAAAGTTTGTTCTTTTTTGCTTAGCGCGAGTCTGTTCTTTTTTGCTTCGGGTGTGTTCTTCCTTTCATATGGTGGTTGTTCTTTTTTTGCTTCTCCAAAAAAAGAACCAAAAAAAGGAGCCGACGAATTAATTACTGCGTAATTCGTCGTGGCTGCCGATGAGGCTGGGATGCTACTGTTGTGCCGGGCTGTCACGCCTTGATGGGTTTCTTTGTGTTGCTTGGTTCTTTGTGGTTATCGTGGCTGGTGATGGGGCGGGAGTGCTACTGTTGTGGCGGGCGGTGGTTCCTTGATGGGTTCTTTGTGTTGCTTGGTTCTTTGTGATTGTTGGTGGCTGCCGATGGGGCTGAGGTGCTGCTGTTGTGCCGGGCTCTGGTTCCTTGATGGGTTCTTTGTGTTGCTTGTTTCTTTGTGATTGTGGGTGGCTGCCGATGGGGCTGGGGTGCTACTGTTGTGCCGGGCGGTAGTTCCTTGATGGGTTCTTTCGTGTTTTGTGGAAGATTGGGGTGGAGGTGGGGTTGCATCTTGTTTATTTTCATTTATTTGTGAAATGTGGGGTTGGCACAAGTTTTTATATATGGGTGGTATGAAACTGACGAATGTAAACCGTGCATCTGTACAGGATGTGTGGTATGATGACGAGCACAAGACACTACGCCTGGTAATACACAACGATGGAACTTATGAATACTACGGCGTGCACGATAGCCTCTATACAGCCCTGATGGCTGCCGAACGTAAGGAAGACTACCTGCAAAGGGTGATATTGCCCGCGGGCTTCCGCTACTCGAAGGTGGCCGCCAATTAACAACGCTTTTCTTGACCCTTGGATGTTTGAAAGAACCTGCTGTTTGCGGGTTCTTTTTTTTTATTTATACCTGATTGATTTTGAGGAAATACCGGTGTTTTTCACGGTTGATTAAATAAGGCATTAATGTTAAGTTGCATGATATTTGACTCTATTCGTATGGCTACTTCTAAAAAGGCTAACGTAAAAACTAACATATTACCTCACTCAAAGGCGAAACTAGATCTGTATAAATCATATCTGAGTGAATATCTGCCAATTCTAGGCCTATCGGAGTTTATTAGTGTTATAAATATTTTTGACATTTTTTGTGGGACAGGAGTATATGATGATGGAAATATTGGAAGCCCGGTGATTGCAGCTAATTGTATTCTAGAGTATCACTCTTTTTGTAATACTAATCATAAGAGAATAAAGAGAACAAGACTCTTTATAAATGACTACGATTCTGAAAAAGTAAATAATGTTAAAGAGCTAATCTCTACTAGGGATATAAAAAACTGTGATATTGAATTTTTTAATTTGGATGCCTCTTTAATGTTTGATAAAGTATACAATAAAATATGTTCGTTTGATAGGAGTGAAAGGAATTTAGTATTTATTGACCCATATGGTTATTCAGCAATAAACAAGCAAGCACTATATAATATTCTCTCTAGTAGAAGGTCTGAGATTATCCTTTTTTTGCCAGTGGCGCAAATGAGAAGGTTTACAGACGAAGCATTAACCGCGCTTGACAGGAAAGATTATGAAAATTTAAGAAAGTTTATTTTTGATTTTTTTCCGAAAGACTCGAAAATCTTTACGGATGAAAAGGTGCCTATATTTGAATACATTGATGAGTTGAAAAATGCCTTTTCCTTCGGTGAGGAATTCTATACTGCATCACATTACATACAGAGAGATAAGGTAAACTACTATGCTCTTTTTTTTATTGGACATCACATATATGGCCTGGACAAATTCATAGAAGCCAAATGGAAAAATGACACATTAGGGCGAGGGTTTAATCAGAGCAATGGAATGGGTGGTTTATTTGGATCGACTTTAGAGGAGTATGATAAAAACCTAAGTTTGGCAAGATTAGAGGTACTTACTAGAGAGCTTTTTGAGAAAAGCGGCGTTTTGAACAACCGACAATTGTATGAGTTTACATTAAAGAATCAATTTAGACCTAGTCATATGACGCAGCTATTGAGACAATGGAAAAGTGACAGAAAAATTAATATCTATTCACCAAATATGGAACTTTTAGATAACGTTAGAGGCTTTGCGTTGGATTATGACAGTTATAAAGGCGAAGCGAAGTATTTATTTAAAAAAAGATAAAATGGCATCATCAAGTATAGAGTGGACAGAGATGACGTGGAACCCTACTACGGGTTGCACTAAAATTTCAGCAGGGTGCAAATATTGCTATGCGGAAGTTATGGCTAAGCGATTACAAGCGATGGGTATCGAAAAGTATAAAGATGCTTTTGCTGTTCGTACACATTCAGATGCCTTGAATGTACCATACCAATGGAAGTCATCTAAAGTGGTTTTTGTAAACTCAATGAGTGATTTGTTTCATCCACAAATACCTCTTGATTTTATCCAAAAGGTATTTAAGGTGATGAATGAAAACCCACAGCACGTTTTTCAAGTACTAACAAAACGTGCTGACAGGCTGCTGGAGCTTCATAATAAATTACGATGGACACACAATATTTGGATGGGTGTATCAGTAGAAAATCAAAAAGTAGTTGACCGTATTGATTTTTTGCGTCAAACCAACGCACGTGTTAAGTTTCTCTCTTGCGAACCATTAATAGGTGCATTACCTAATATGAATTTACAAGGAATAGATTGGGTAATTGTAGGGGGTGAAAGTGGAAGGAAACCAAGACCTATGGATGTGGATTGGGTTTTAGATATTCAACAACAATGCGAGCAGGCACAAGTAGCTTTTTTCTTTAAGCAATGGGGTGGAACGAATAAGAAAAAAACAGGCAGGCTTCTTAATGGTAGGACTTATGATGAGATGCCGGGGTTTAATAGCATAGAGGAACTATAACCCATGCGCCCCTACAAAAACATATCCCGAAAGGCAGGCATCAAAGCCTATGAGATAGGTGAACATGCTATCACCATTATGTTTACAGATGGCGGGGTGTATGTGTATGATCATACCGCGCCGGGCAAGGAGCATGTGGAACAAATGAAACGGCTGGCTGAAAAGGGCAGGGGGCTCACCACTTACATCAACCAGCATGTGCGCGATAACTACGCACATAAGCTATAGCACTAACAGGCAAAAAAATAAGGCGGGATATATCCCGCCTTTATATTTACATGTGCTCTTGTATCTTATCGAAGGTCTACCACCTCTACACCGGGGTATTTCTTAGCATCGAAGGTAAAGAGGGCATCTGCCACCGGTGCATTGGGCGTAAAGCCGCTTACATCGTACTGGTACTTGTTGCCGTTCTTCTCCCATATATTGCCACCCACTATCGTGTTGCTCTTGTCTATCGCCAGTTCTACCTTGCTGAATTGTTTGCTTTTGTTGGTAGGCGTCATCTCTATAATGTTGCAGCTTTTGCCGGCTACGGTGCGGGTGCCTGCATATTTATAGTTGTATTCCTTATCGTAAAAATTGGTAAACAGTTTGGCGGGAGAAATGGTTTGCTCGTTGGGGTTGTAATTGCTCACCTGCACCTCGTTGGTTTCTTTCATATACGTCCACACCGTTTTGTTATCGCAGATGATTTGCTGGCCCGCCAGTTCTACACGGTATTTAGTCCCTTTCATATAGAAAGTACCTTTTTTGCTTTCTTTTACTTTGCCACTATTCAGGTGCAGCGCAAAATTTGCCTTCAGCGATTTCAGCCCGTTCACTTTTTTGCTTACCGCCTCCAGTATGCTTTTGGCTTTGGCATCTGTTTGTGCCGCAGCCGGTTGTACCAATGCCATAACGGCCACTAAACTTAAACCCAGTAATTTTTTCATCTTCTCTTGTTAGAAATTTTAATGATGGATAACCTTTAGACAAATAATGTATTGACAGGTTTAATAGAGTGTACTTAAAAATTGTTCCAACTCGGCTTCGGTTTTAAATAACACATCGCGCGGCTTGCTGCCCATGCTGGGGCCTACGATGCCTGCGGCCTCCAGTTGGTCCATAATGCGGCCGGCACGGTTGTAGCCCAGGTTGTAGCGGCGCTGCAGCATAGAAGTGCTGCCGCTTTGGGTTTGCACCACGGTGCGGGCGCAGTCTTCAAACAGTTTATCGCGGTTGGTAAGGTCAACAATTTTATCGTTATCGCCTTCTTCGCCCTCATATTCAGGCAGCTCGAAAGCAGAAGGGTAGCCGCGCTGGCTGCCAATGAAATCTACAATGCGTTCCACCTCCGGCGTATCTACAAAGGCACACTGCAGGCGCAGCAGCTCGCTGCCGTGCGATACCAGCATGTCTCCGCGGCCTATCAGCTGCTCGGCACCGCCGGCATCGAGGATGGTACGCGAATCGACCTTGGCCGATACCTTAAAGGCGATACGCCCCGGGAAGTTGGCCTTGATGGTACCTGTAATCACATTCACCGACGGGCGCTGTGTGGCAATTATGAGGTGGATGCCTATGGCACGTGCCAGCTGCGCCAGGCGCGCTATGGGCATTTCCACTTCTTTACCGGCCGTCATTATCAGGTCGGCAAACTCATCTATCACCAGCACTATGAAAGGCAGGTATTTGTGGCCGCGCTGCGGGTTCAGCTTGCGGTTGATGAATTTTTCGTTGTACTCTTTTATGTTGCGTGCGCCAGCCTCTTTCAGCAGTTCGTAGCGGTTATCCATCTCAATACACAGGGCATTGAGGGTGTATATTACTTTCTTGGTATCGGTAATGATGGCCTCTTCCTCATTAGGCAGCTTTGCCAGGAAGTGCTTTTCGATAGTGCGATAGATAGACAGCTCTACCTTCTTGGGGTCTATCATCACAAACTTCAGTTGTGATGGGTGTTTTTTATACAGCAGCGATACCAGTATGGCATTGATACCAACCGATTTACCCTGGCCGGTAGCACCTGCCATCAGCAGGTGGGGCATGGTGGCAAGGTCTACTATATAGTTCTCGTTGTCTATCTTTTTACCCAGTGCTATGGGCAGGCTCATGTTCGATTTTGCAAACTTTTCGCTGGAAAGGATGCTGCGCATCGAAACGATCTGCTTATTGGTATTCGGTACTTCTATACCTATAGTGCCGCGGCCCGGTATTGGGGCTATGATACGGATGCCGAGGGCTGCAAGGCTCAGGGCAATATCATCTTCCAGGTTGCGTATTTTGGATATGCGCACCCCTTCGGCAGGTACTATTTCATACAGCGTAACGGTAGGGCCTACGGTAGCACTGATGCGGGTAATTTCTATACTAAAGCTGCGCTGGGTCTGGATGATCTGGTTCTTGTTCTTTTCCAGTTCT
>DASWWE010000071.1:0-9582 GCA_036406055.1 Flavipsychrobacter sp.
CATTATCTCGCCAAAAGAGCTGGTACGTTACGACCGCGGACACTTTTGTGCTTATGGCAGCTCATCCCTCGATTTTGAGTTTGTGTACTATATAGATAATGCCGATTACAATGTATATATGGACACGCATCAGTCTATACTGCTTGATATATTTGCTGAGTTTGAAAAGCGGCATCTTGAATTTGCCTATCCGACACAAACTCTATACCTGCAGCCAAACATAGAGACCGGCGCCAGTGTTATACCCTCTAAAGAAAATACTATAAAGGCCCGTGTCCCTAGTGATAATAATATGCAGTAACATTGCTTTTTATAAGCAATAAACATGTCTTACTGCACTGTTATAGAATACATGCCTGAAGAAAAGAAGGCGCTACATAAGAATTACCACGATAACCATTATGGCTTTCCCATACATGATGACAACGAACTGTTTTGCAGGCTGGTGCTGGAAATAAATCAGGCGGGGCTTAGCTGGGAAACGATACTGAAAAAAGAAGCTACTTTTCGCAAGGCGTATAGCAACTTCAATATAAAGAAAGTAGCGGCCTATACAGAAGCTGATAGGGAAAGGCTGATGCAGGATGCAGGCATCATCCGCAACCAACTGAAGATAAATGCGGCGATAGAAAATGCAAAAACCATATTGCTGCTACAAAAAGAATACGGCTCATTTGAAAATTGGCTGGAAGCCAACCATCCCAAGACCAAAGAAGAATGGGTGAAACTGTTTAAAAAAACCTTCCGCTTTACGGGGGGAGAGATAGTAAATGAATTCCTGATGAGCATTGGCTATCTGCCGGGTGCGCACGACAGCAACTGCAAAGTGCATAAGCAGGTACTGAAAGAAAAGCCCATGTGGAACAGGAAGTAGTTAGCAGCGGCTGCCATTCCAACCCCAACCGAGAAAGAAGCCGTGTGCCTGGCAGAATCTTACCTTTGCCCTTGCTTGCTCTATAGTGCACATGAAGTACTGCTTTCTATAAACATTGATCTCTGCAGCAGGAATGCGGTCGTGTTCACCCCTATAGGTTTGATTGGGATGTATTCCAGTTGCAAAGTACTTTTCTCCTTTCGCCGGGTCCGGCCTGGCCTCTACACCGACTAAGCGATGAAATCGCTCATCATACATAAAAGCCAGGTCCTTTGGATGCAGATTGCCTATTGCTATCTGATTGAGGTAAAAACTATCGGAATATAATATCAAGCTACGCCGGTTGCTATTATCAGCATGGAAGTTTGCATAGTGGATAATAATGGGCAATACAATGCCGGATGAAAGATTATATTCGTCCGTACCGGAGCGTTTAGCCGTTCTTCGCTTTACAAAATAGTTAGCTACTTCGGGGCTGCCAATACCCAATTCTATCATCAGGTCATCCTGATCTATACCTATCATCTTGTCGGATGGCCAGCCTTTGGCTGCAATAAACTTATGCAAGTCATTCATCGTCTGTTTTATCTGCAGCGGGTATTGTCTTCTAAATTCTGTTTCAGTCAACCCTACCCCATTCTTTTCATTCTGGTCGTGTATAAAAAGGCTGTACATCGTTTTGATAGCAGCAGTATCCAACCGCTTCAGGTAATGCGGCCGGTTGCGGCGGGTGATGTTAACAATGCTGTCTTTGTTCTTAATATATATGGGATGGCGGGCTATATAGCGCATCATATTCATATGGCGCGGTAACAGGCCATTTTGTGTAGCCTTATCTACCAGCACCATAAAAGATTTTTCATCATTTACATACAAGGCCAGTTGCATAGCATCCACACAGTCGTGCACAAATACAAAATCGTATTGACTGAAAAGCTGTTTGTACGTTTTTAGAGCCTCAGGGATTTGCTGCTTTACATATGCCTGCTCTTCAGCACGCATGATGGTTTGGTGGTATTTAATATAGTCTTGCGCGTACGTTGTATGCACAAAGCATAATAAGCACAGTAATAGTTTGATAGGCATAGCGGGTATTTGCCTCTCAATTTAGCAAAAGCGTTTATTTTGTCCGATAAACTTGTAATAATAAAGCCGCTCTCTGGCAAGTGCGGCTTTATTATTAATTTTTACCGAAGGGGCTAGTCCATCTCTTTCAATAATCGTTTGGCTTCTCTCTTTTGCGGGCCGCCTTCGTTTACAATGCTTTCCAGTATCTCTTTAGCTTTTTGTGTTTTGCCCAGCGCTGTGTAGCATTTGGCTGCACCTACAGCCGCGGCCTGCCTGCGCGCGCGGTTTTCGGCGCCGCGCATTTCTTTGGTGTATACATTCAGGGCATCGCCATAGCTTTTTTGTGAAAGGAGTTTATCTGCCCTGTCCAATGCATCAGGTTCTGTATTATCTTTTTTCCGGGCGTTTGCTTTTACTTCTTTCAGCTCTGTTTCGTTATAGCTGTTTCCTGTTCTCGCATTATATGTGTTGGCCGATTTCGGCATATTTTCAACTTCTTCGGCAGTTGCTACTTTATCAGCAGCGGATTTATCAACCAGCGGTACTTTATATGCTTTGGTTACTACTTCTACATCTTGCTGGCCTTTGGGTATGGCACGTTGCTCATCATTTTGCTGGTTGCGGGCAGAGGTTTCGTATTTCGATTTTTCAGGGTCTTTCATAGCATCCAGCACCACGGCAGCCGACTGTTGCTGTGCCAGCTTTTCCACCTTATCTGCCAGTTTTTTGAAAATACCGGGGTTCTCGGGTTTCGGCTGTGCAGGTGCTACTTGTGATGGTGCAACTGGTGCCACACGGCCTGCTGTTTCCGGATTGGTGGCTTCTGTATCCTGAGTATCGGGAATGGCAGCTGCTATCGCTTTTTCATCCGGTGCCGGTTCCCGGTTCATAGCTATCGGGCTGTTTTTATCGGCAGGTATTTCCTGTGCTATACCGGGTTGTGTATTAGCCATGCTATCCTGTGTATTGCGGTAGTACCAAAAGCTACCTACCATCAACAAGAGTATAGCCGCAACCGCAGCGGTACGCCATAAGGGCTGTACATTGCCTTTCTTCTTTCTTTTAACATGGTGATGATGGTAATGCGACTGCGTAGCAGCAATAGAATTCAGGTGTATCTGCGGATTATGCAGGCCAAAATGGTCTTTCAGAAAAGCGCCATCTGGTTCTACCACAGTTGCCAGCCCACCTTCCTGCTGTTCAAACAGGCCTTCTACTGCATCGCTGCACATAGGGCAAGCGTTCAGATGCACCTCTGCAGCATGTGCTTCCTCGTTGGTCATTGCACCGGTTACATAGTCTTTCAGCTGCCTGCGGGTAAGGCAGGTGCTGTTATCAAATATATGTATCAACTGCTCCTTGCTCATAATTTCACGTTCCGCGACGCCTCCAGTTTTATTTTCAGGTTCCGCCTGCCATTTTGTATGGCACTCTTTACCTGCATAACGGTATAACCGGTTTGTACGGCAATTTCCGCGTATGTTCTTTTTTGTAGATAAAACAACTCAATACAGGTACGCTGTTCCTCATTCAACCCCTTTATTGCAACCTCCAATTGCTCCAGCAACTGCTCCTGTTCTATCTTATGATGCCAGTCTTCCTCAAATTCCATATCCCCGGCATCACCTATTTTACCATTTACCACCGGCACCTGCCTGCGCAGCTGCATAAAGCAGTGGTTTTTGGCCACCTGGTACAGCCAGGGTTTAAAGTTTTCCACCTTAAAGCGTTTGAGGTCTTCCAGCAGTTTTATAAATACCTGCTGCATAGCATCTTTGGCAGCATCGGAGTCTTTCAGGTATTTCAGGCATACGCCATATACCAGGTGCCCATACCTGTCGAACAGGCAGGTAAAAGCCATATGCTCATTTCTGTACACATACCGGAATATCAATTCCTCGTCCGGTAATTTCCTGTATTCTCCCTGCGGCACCGTGGTTTTGGTTTTAATTAAAATTACTGATAAATATGGCTACAACCCGCCATACCACTGTTATATTGCAAAAACTGTTCCATGATACCATATATGCGAAATACCTATGATTTTATATCTCAAACCGCTATATTTGCCACACTTAAAATTTTAACGTTATCTAATCATTATGGGTTTATTCTACCTCGTACCGGCCTTCGGTATTCTTGCCTTGCTTTATACAATGATGAAGGGCTCCTGGGTGAGCAAACAGGATGCGGGAAACGACCGCATGAAAGAAATTTCGAAGTACATAGCCGAAGGTGCTATGGCCTTTTTGAAAGCTGAGTATAAGATACTTACCTATTTTGTAATAATCGCCGGTCTGCTGCTGGG
Organism: Flavipsychrobacter sp.; assembly: GCA_036406055.1. Classification (GTDB taxonomy): domain Bacteria; phylum Bacteroidota; class Bacteroidia; order Chitinophagales; family Chitinophagaceae; genus Polluticoccus. The sequence goes on from DASWWE010000071.1 coordinate 4,251, forward strand.
CTTTATGGGCTACAGCAACCCTAAGTCGAGCCCGATGATAGCTCTGGCATTCGTTATCGGTGCGGTATTCAGTGCGCTGGCAGGTTTCATAGGTATGCGCATAGCTACCAAGGCAAACGTACGTACAGCCAATGCAGCACGTACCAGCCTTAGCAAAGCACTGTCTGTATCTTTTGGCGGTGGTGCGGTAATGGGCCTGGGTGTTGCCGGTTTGGCCGTACTGGGCTTAGGTAGCCTGTTCATCATCCTAAAAATGATATTTGCACCCGAAGCGGGTGTTGACAGCCTGGAAATGGAACGTACCATCGAGGTACTAACCGGTTTCTCTCTGGGTGCTGAAAGCATTGCCTTGTTTGCGCGCGTGGGTGGTGGTATTTATACTAAAGCTGCTGATGTGGGTGCCGACCTGGTAGGTAAAGTAGAAGCAGGCATACCTGAAGATGACCCGCGCAACCCGGCGACGATTGCCGATAACGTGGGCGATAACGTAGGTGACGTAGCCGGTATGGGTGCCGACCTGTTCGGTTCTTATGTAGCTACCGTACTGGCAACCATGGTACTGGGTCGCGAAACAGCATCTATAGATAATTTTGGTGGCTTCGGGCCGATACTGCTGCCAATGCTGATAGCAGGTGTGGGTATCGTTCTTTCTATTATAGGTACCATGATGGTGCGCATATCTGATGGTGCCGGCATCAGCACCAATGCGGTGCAAAAAGCACTGAACCTGGGTAACTATGGTTCTATGGTGTTGACGGCTATCGTTTCTTATTTCCTGGTAATGTATATACTGCCTGCAAGCATGACGCTTCGTGGCCATGAATTCAGCAATACACAAGTATTTGGTGCCATCATGGTAGGCCTTGTAGTTGGTACACTGATGAGCATCATTACCGAGTATTATACAGCTATGGGCAAGCGCCCGGTAATGAGCATCATCCGCCAGTCGGCTACCGGCCACGCTACTAATGTTATCGGTGGCCTGGCTATCGGTATGGAAAGTACGTTTTTACCAATATTGGTACTGGCAGGCGGTATCTGGGGTTCTTATGCTATGGCGGGCCTGTACGGCGTAGCAATAGCTGCCGCAGGTATGATGGCTACTACAGCTATGCAGCTGGCTATCGATGCCTTTGGCCCCATAGCGGATAACGCAGGTGGTATAGCTGAAATGAGCGAACTGCCTAAAGAAGTGCGTGAGAAAACAGACGTGCTGGATGCCGTAGGTAACACTACCGCCGCTACCGGTAAAGGTTTTGCCATAGCCTCTGCTGCCCTGACAGCACTGGCGCTGTTTGCCGCTTATGTAGGTGTGGCTGGTATCGATGGCATTGATATTTATAAAGCAGAAGTACTGGCGATGCTGTTTGTAGGTGGCATGATACCATTCATCTTCTCATCGCTGGCTATACGCGCGGTAGGACAGGCTGCTATGGCAATGGTGGAAGAGGTGCGCCGCCAGTTCCGCGAAATACCGGGTATAATGGAAGGTAAAGGCCGTCCTGAATATGATAAATGCGTGGCTATCTCTACCGATGCTTCTATCAAGAAAATGGTATTACCGGGTGCTATCGCTATTGTATCTCCATTGCTGGTAGGCTTCCTGGCAGGCCCTGAAGCACTGGGTGGCATGCTGGCAGGTGCTACAGTAAGTGGCGTACTGATGGGTATGTTCCAGAACAATGCCGGTGGTGCATGGGATAACGCTAAAAAATCTTTCGAGAAAGGTGTGGAAATAAACGGCGAGATCTACTACAAAAAATCTGAACCGCACAAAGCATCAGTAACCGGTGATACGGTTGGTGATCCGTTCAAAGATACTTCAGGCCCTTCTATGAATATCCTTATCAAACTGATGTCTATCGTAGCACTGGTTATTGCGCCTACACTGGCCAGCATGTTTGGTACCGGTGGTGCGCATACAGAAAGCGTGAAGGCACCTGTAAAGCAGGAAGTAAAAAAAGTTGAAACTAAATCGGTAGCTTCTGTTTATTAATCATCCGGAAGTTTTAACTGAAAGTTTAATAAGCTGCACCTTAACAGGCGCAGCTTATTTTTTTGTTCTAACGTTTCCTTTAAGCCCCTCGTCATACTTATTGAATCCGTTTTCAGCACTAAATTTTTAAAACAGTATCTATGAAAAAACTATTATTCGCTTTTGTAGCCATGATGCTAAGCTACGCGGGGTTTGCGCAGTGCGCTTCCGTGTTTAGCTTATCGGGGTTGCCGGCCACGGCCACCCAAAAACTAAGAGTACAGTTAACCAATAGCTCTACGCCTTCCGTTACACCGGGACAGGTAAATTTTTTCGTTGTAGACTGGGGCGATGCCAATATGGAAGCTATAAGCGTTGGTAACAAACAGCATAATTATGCTGCGCCCGGCACCTACAATGTTTCTATGGTAATGCAGATATGGGACTCTGTCACTTATGCAGTCCTTTGTGCTGACACCACATATCATAGTATTACAGTTGCCTACGATTCTTGCGCTACCGTAGTAATTGATTCTGTTCATAATCCTTTGAATCCTGATAGTGTAACCTTCTACCTGACGCACCTCGGCGCCGGTACAGGCATGTATTATTACTGGCTGTTTGGCGATGGTACTACATATACTTCTACCAGCACCACCGTTTCTCACGTGTATAGCACACCGGGAAATAAAACAGTCACCGTTATAGCTAACGATTCTATCAGCGGCTGTACAGATACGGCACGTGTTATTGTTTACCGCGGTAACTGCACCGGCCTTAATGCAGGGTTCACCTCTTCTCATACAGGTACTGTGGTTAGTTTTACGAATACGTCCTCTTCAATACCCGGCGCTAATGCCAGTTACGTTTGGAGCTTTGGGGATGGCACTAGCTCTTCATTGCCAAACCCTATCCATACCTATGCCGTATCTGACAGCTACTGGGTATGCCTGATCACAACATGGAGGGACTCTCTTACTAGTGCATTCTTGTGTACGGATAGCATCTGTAATTGGATATCTGCAGTAGGCCCAAGCCCTGCCGGCGATATAGCGGGTTATATATTCCAGGACAGCACAACATTTGGTGCACCTCGTATAGATAGCCCTTACTATAAGGTTTGGCTGATACAATATGATTCTGCTACTACTTCATTATACGCAGTAGATTCTCAGATTGTAGGTGGTGGTTACTTCTATATGACACCTTATCAATTCAGCAACCCGGTAGCGGGCGTTTACCGCGTGAAAGCGCAATTGCTGAACGGCCCCACCAGTGGTGCCAGCTATGTGCCTACCTACCATACATCTGCACTGATGTGGTATAATGCTACGTTGATATACCATAGCGGGTCCAGCTTGTCGAAACACATCTATATGCAGGCGGGCATGGCCACCAGCGGGCCGGGCTTTGTAGCAGGTAATGTTAGTGCCGGTGCTAACAAAGGTACCAGTGCAGGTATTCCTGACCTTACCATCTTGCTGCTGGATGCTGCCGGCAAACCGGTACAGGCTACCGTAACAGATGCGAATGGCAACTACTCTTTCAGCAACCTGCCACCGGCCGCTTATACCGTACACCCTGAACAATTTGGTTATAATACTATCACGGCCAACGCTACGGTGGTAAATGACAAGCCAACTATAACAGGTGTTGACTTCACAAGGTCGCTCAGCAAAAAAACCATTACACCCGCAGCTACAGGCATTGCTAATGTCAGCAGCAACCATTCATTCGCTATCTATCCCAACCCTGCCAGGGATATCGTGAGCATTGAATGGGTGGCAGGTAATGCAAAAGACGCTACCGTTGTGATCACAGATATTTCAGGTAAAGTAGTATTGAACCAAACCATAAAGGACGGCACTACAGAACTGAACCTGCAATCGCTGCACAAAGGCCTCTACTTCATAACCCTGGAATCTGAAAACATAAAAAACACTCAAAAACTCCTGCTGCAATAATTCAGCAATACGTTTAGGCAAAAAACAAAAGCGCCCTTCTTCCGGAGGGCGCTTATTTTTATGCCAATGTTGTGACTATTTGTTATTGTACAGTTTGCTTTTCAACAAGCCTTTGCGGTGCAGCCAATGTACCAATGATACGCGCAGCACACCACGGCCATACTTCATGCTACGGGCCAGGTTGATGCTGGATGCTTCGTCGAAATACTTGGTGGGGCATGTCACCTCGCCTATCTCGTAGCCATTCATAAATATCTGCGATATCATTTCATTATCGAAAACAAAGTCGTCGCTGTTGTGTGTAAAGTCGATAGAACGTATCACTTCTGCTGAAAAAGCACGGTAACCGGTATGATACTCGCTGAGCTTTTGCCCCAGCATAATGTTTTGAAACAGCGTAAGAAAACGGTTGGCTATGTATTTATACATAGGCATGCCACCCTTCAGCGCGCCCTTGCCCAATATGCGCGAACCAAATGATACCGGGTACACATCATAAGCTATTACCGATGCCATGGCATGTATCAGCTTGGGCGTATACTGATAGTCGGGATGCAGCATAATGACGATGTCTGCACCTATTTCTAATGCCTTTTTGTAGCAGCTTTTCTGGTTGCCGCCATATCCTTTATTCACCTCGTGACGAATGATGTGACGAATACCCAGCTTTGCACCTACTTCCACCGTATTATCGGGGCTATGGTCATCCACCAGCACCACATCATCTACTATGTCGAAAGGTATTTCGTTGTATGTGCGTTCAATAGTAAGGGCCGCCTTATAGGCAGGCAATACCACTACAATTTTTTTACCGTTCAGCATATATTATGGGCAAAAGTAAAACTCAATCATCAAAAGTAAAATCAAACTTAGTTGGCCACTTTGTATTCACCGCTTTCCGGCTGCATGCCGGTCACTATCAGGTTGCTGGTGGCTTTGCCCAGCGGGCGTTTCTCCATATCATACACACGGCATTCCACGTGTATTATTTTCTTGCCGGCACGTATCACTTCTGCCGTGGCTGTAAGGCGTTCGCCACGTTTGATGGCATATAGAAAATCCACATTCAGGTTGAGCGATGTGTAATGATTGGCCGTATCCAGGCTTACTACAGCCCAGCCTATCACTTCATCCATCACCAGCGCCATCATGCCACCGTGTATATTACCATAAGGGTTTGTCATTTCAGGCTTTACATCCAGCGATATGGTTGCCTTGCCTTTTTCAATATGGTCTAAGGTAAACTGCAGCCAATTGCCCGCTGCAGAGCGCGATTCTGTTACCAGCCTGCCTTCAAATTTATCTTTGATAAACTGCAGGATGCTTCCCGGCTTTATTTCTTTGTCGCTCATTTTGCCTTCTTTTCCTTTTCGTCTTTCAGTTTTTTGGAACC
>DASWWE010000072.1:0-4950 GCA_036406055.1 Flavipsychrobacter sp.
GGTATATTTCCCTGTATATGTAATATAATGTCTGCCTCGATATCTAAGCCTGCTTCCGCCACGTACTCTACAGAACTATCAGGCGTACGGCTATAACGTTTTACTTTGCCCTCTATAGCCAATATTATCTTCTCTACATCCTCATTATCTGTAAGCACTAAAACATCTGAAAATAGCCCGGTGGCTACTGTTGTTTCATAGCAGCGATTAATGATGGTTCTCCCCTCTATCTCCTGTAGGTAAACATTGTCTGCACCCTTGCCCACAAACGCAGTTATCAATGCAACAACACTCATAATGTGGAATTTAGAAATGTAAAATTAGTAATTATATTATCATTCCCAATGCGGTTATTTCTTACGGCCCACACCCCAAAGCAACATGAGCCAACCTCCAATGAAGAAAAGCCCGCCAATGGGTGTGATAATACCTACACCACCTAAGCCTACCTGGCCATTCATTTTTAACAATGTGAGTGCGTATAATGAACCAGAAAATAACAAAATACCAATGATAAAAAAGGTACTTGCCAAACGTATTTGCCTGAAAGGAAACGATGAGAAGATAATACCGGTTGCCAGCAACGCAAAGGAATGATAGAACTGGTATTTAACGGCTGTTTCAAAAGTCTGCAATTGATCGGGCTGTAACACTTCTTTCAGTGCATGTGCGCCGAAGGCGCCAAATATCACAGCCAGTGCCGCAAATATAGCACCCGCTGTTATTGCCGGTTTGTACATAAAGCTATTATTTGCTCAAAATTACTAACAGAAAGCCGATTTGTATCTAATGTATAATGAGCCTGCTCATATATATTTTTTCTTTGGGCCAATAACTCATCTAAAGCTTCCTTCCTGTTGTCAGCTTGCTTCAGCAGGGGGCGTTCTGTGGTAGCAGCGGCAAATCTTTCAATCAATGTAGTGGTATCTGCTTCCAGGTATACCACACAGCCATGCTGCTTCATCCGTTCCATATTATCATAAAATGCTGGAGTGCCGCCACCACACGCTATAATATCTGCTTCCTTTTTCATTATAAGGTTCTTCAAAACAGATTGTTCATGCTTCCGAAAACCATCTTCACCTTGTTGCTTGAAAATATCATGAATTGGCATGCCCACCCGTCGTTCTATTTCGGTATCAAGGTCGGTAAAAGATAGCTGATAATGCCGGGCCAGTTCCCTTGCCCAGTAAGACTTGCCTGCCAATGGCATACCTATCAGGAACAGCATTTTACGATATGTTATTTATAAATTTCCACATCAGCATCATGCCTAGTGTCGCCGCACTTTCTTTATTACGGATACGGTCGTAGAACAGTTTCAACTGTTTCGTTTTGGTTTCACTGCCATCTGAAACTGCTATCCATACCGTACCCAGCGGTACTTTACTATCTTCCGTCCCTGGCCCTAAGATACCTGTAACACCAAACCCATAGTCACTTTTCAGCAGGCGTCTTACTTGCTGTGCCATAGCAGTAGCAACCTGCTCGCTTACCACGCCATGCGTTTCTATTGTAGCTGCATCTACATGCAGCACACTAGTTTTCACCTCATTCAGGTATGAAACTACCCCACCTTTGAAGTATTCACTTGCGCCGGGTATCTGGGTAATAAGATGGCTGATATAACCACCCGTACAGCTTTCTGCCAAAGCAAGTGTCTTGCCTTTTTGTTTTAATGAAAGGCCAAGTATCTCTTCTATGGTTAAATCCTCTTTTGCAACAACAATGTTACCCAAGCGCTCTGTTATCTTATTTTGGTATTGGGCCACCTCTGGTTCCAATGTGGCTTTATCATCGCCATGACCGGTAAGCCTTAGCTTTACCAGTCCGGGGCTTGGCAGGTATGCCAGTTTTATGTGCTTCGGCAGTGCTGTTTCTATATCCTCTATTTTCTCTGCAATAAAACTTTCCCCTTCCCCTATGGTAACGGTCGTCTTATGGACAATAGCATCTGATATGTATTTTGCTTTCAGCAATGGCAATACTTCATCTTCCATTATAGCCACCATTTCAAAAGGCACACCTGGCATGGAAATGATGATCTTCCCGTCTTTATGAAACAACATACCCGGCGCCGTTCCTATCCTGTTGAATAGTACCGTACATACATCCGGTACTTCTGCCTGTTTCAGGTTACGTTCTAAAAACGGTCGGTTTCTACGTTGAAACATATCTACCACATGAGCACGCACACGCTCATTTACTACCATTTTACCGCCAAAGTATTCGCACAGCAGTGGTTTGGTAATATCATCAGCAGTTGGGCCTAAGCCGCCGGTTAGTAATATGATATCCGCTTTCGGTAGCTCTTCGTCCAGAGCATGTCTGATGGCATCTTCCGTATCGCCTACTGCTACCCTTCGCACCACATCTATACCCAATGGGTTCAGTTGCCTGGCTATCCATGCGGAATTGGTATCTATGGTCTGCCCTATAAGCAACTCATCACCTATCGTTATTATTACTGCTTTGGTCTTTAGCATATACTATTTTGTAAAAAAGGGGGCAAGGCAATCCATCAATTGCTGAGGCATGTTTACTTTTTGTTTCTGTTGCGGGTCATAAAACACCAGTGTAGTAACTCCTTTATTCAGCAATTCCTGGTTTTCATTATACAACTCTGAATGGAATTTTATTTTAGACCTTTCAGGCAATTCCTTCAATATGGTCTTTACAGTTATCAGGTTATCGTACATTGCCGGGCGAAAGTATTGCGAGTTCAATTCCACCACGGGCATCATAATACCCATTTCTTCCAGCTCGCGATAAGTAAAGCCCAGTTGCCGTATGGCCTCTGCCCTCCCTACTTCGTAGTACAAGGCATAGTTGCCGTAATACAGGAAACCCATCTGGTCTGTTTCACCATATCTTACTCTTATCTGCGTTATCGATTCGTACATTATCCTTTGTTTGCTGTATTTACTTTCTCGCTGTCTTTTACTGTATAAATGCCATTTGCCTGGTTGGTGCAGGTAATGGTCAGATCATTGATACAAACATGTGCAGGTAATGTAGCACAATAGTAAACTGTATTGGCAATATCTTCTGCATGCAGGGGTTCAAAGCCACGATACACAGACTCCGCCCTTTGTTCATCGCCTTTAAATCGAACCAACGAAAATTCGGTTTCAGCCATGCCGGGGTTGATAGCCGTAACTTTAATGCCATATGGCAACAGGTCTATACGCATAGATTGGCTCAACGCATCTACCGCAAACTTTGTAGCGCAATACACATTTCCGTTCTTATAAACCAGCTTACCTGCAGTGGAACCAATATTGAACACATGGCCGCCCTGTTCTTTCATCATAGGCAGTACCTGTCGGGTAACGTACAGCAGGCCTTTTACATTGGTATCTATCATCACATCCCAGTCATCCATATCCCCTTCATCTATGGTAGACAAGCCCGATGCCAGTCCTGCATTATTTACCAGTATATCTATTTGTGATATTTGCTGTTTTAAAGCATCTATAGCACTTACCACGGCAGCCCTATCCCTTACATCAAACTGCAATGTTTTCACCTGCACCCCATAACCTGTTTCCAGTTCCTGCTTCAGGGCATCGAGCCTTTCAACACGTCTGCCGGTTATACACACATCATATCCGTTCTTTGCAAAAATTTCCGCTATTGCCTTTCCGAAACCGGAAGTTGCCCCGGTAACGAGTACTGTTTTACGCATTCTGTATAAATGATATTGAAGGTTGTAAAGATAAGATGCTTTATTTCGGAAGTATTACTTCCTTTTACCAAACCTTACGTTTCATTCTACCCACATCAAATGCTTTGTTTGAATTCGATAATTCTGTTACCCCCTTGTTAACACACCCACATCTCCAAAAACTTAACATTAATTAATTGTTAAGTCTTCGTAACTTAGAAAAAGTGAGGAAAATAGCGCTCATATTATCTCTTTTATGTATTGCCTGCCAGTCTATTGGGCTTGCAGGTCAAACCAATATTCTAAAAGTGGATTTTTATGGGGAAACTATAGAAGTTCCATTTTCTCCATCCCTATCTATTGCATATAATGTTCCCCCTTCTAAAGAAACTATCCGGCAATTTTATGATATTGCCAATGCGCAGGATTATCAACCAACCATCAATGCTTTAATGTCATTCAAAGAAAAACACCAATTGAATGACTGGATATATTACCAACTCATTCGCAAAACGGCGCAACAAATAAGCCCTAAGGCTGAAAACTACCCAAGATATACGATTTACAAGTGGTTTCTATTGAATAAAAGCGGCTTTGACGCCAATCTGGCCATCAGCACACAAGGGCAATTGCTGTTTTATGTACACTGCGATGAAAATATATACGATATACCATACTATATGGCCAATGGCAAGCAGTATGTATGCCTGAATAAACACGACTATGCCAATCTCACCTTTGAAAAGAATGCAGCTTATCCCATTGATATAATTGTCCCCGAGGGGCAAAAAGCTTTTTCTTATAAAGTGACCCAAATGCCTGACTTCACACCTGCAAATTATACAGAAAAAGACCTTCAATTTAGTTATGACAATAAGCAATACCATTTTAAAGTGATGATAAACCCACAAGTACAAACCATTTTTACCAATTATCCTGTGGTGGATTATGCTTCCTATTTCAACATTCCGCTAAGTAAAGAAACCTACAGCTCGCTGATACCGGGTTTGAAGAAAAGTGTAAAGGATATGAAGCAGAGAAAGGGTGTAGACTATCTTATGAATTTTACCCGTCACGCTTTCCTTTATGAAGATGACCTGAACAATTTTGGCAAGGAAAAACGTATGAGCCCTGAACAAACACTGCTCAATAAATATAGCGATTGCGATGACCGTGCCGCCCTATTTTTCTACCTGGTAAAAGAAGTATACAACCTACCTATGATAGCGGTGCTATATCCTACACATGTAACTATAGCTGTCAAATTTGATAAACCTACCGGC
>DASWWE010000073.1:0-13726 GCA_036406055.1 Flavipsychrobacter sp.
GTGAGCATCCTGCAAAACAATATCTTGTCGAAGCTGTTGAACATTAATGACCCGCGCACCGATAAACGTGTAGATTTCGTCGGCGGCATCCGCGGACTGGGCGAATTGGAAAAAAGAGTGAACAGCGGCGATATGGCAGCAGCCTTTTCTTGCTACCCTGTTAGCTTGCAGCAGCTATTTGCTATTGCAGATAGTGGCAATGTAATGCCGCCGAAAAGTACCTGGTTTGAACCTAAGGTGCGAGACGGATTAGTGGTACACCTGATATAAATTATAAAACAAGGCGCTATTTACAGCGCCTTTGTTATTATAGACAAGTATTATCGCAGCTTGCCTGCAAAACACACAATTTTGTAACTGATACAATAACAGAACTATGGAATATAGAAGAATGGGTAAAACCGGCTTGCAACTGAGCACATTATCTTATGGCTCATGGGTTACTTTTGCCAAGCAGATAGATGATGGTATATCCGATAGGTTGATGGGCATCGCCTACGATAACGGCATCAACTTTTTCGACAATGCAGAAGTATATTCCCGGGGCGAATCTGAATTGATGATGGGCCGTGTGCTGAAAAGCAAAAAATGGGACCGTACTTCATACACCGTTTCCAGCAAGGCCTTCTTTGGCTGGCGCGGGCCAGATAATAAACCGAACCAAACCGGTCTTAGTCGCAAGCACCTTATAGAGGCCTGCCACGAAGCCCTGCAACGTTTACAATTAGATTACCTTGATTTATTCTTCTGCCACCGTCCGGATAAGAACACACCGATAGAGGAAGTGGTGTGGACAATGAACACACTGATACAACAAGGTAAGATACTATACTGGGGCACCAGCGAATGGAGTGCTGCAGAAATAATGGAGGCACATATGGTAGCCCGCGAGCTGCGACTGATAGGCCCTGCTGTAGAGCAACCGGAGTACAATTTATTTAAGCGACAGAAGGTAGAGATAGATTACTACACCATCTTCAAAAATATAGGTATGGGCACTACCATATGGAGCCCGTTGGCTTCAGGCCTGCTTACAGGTAAGTATAATGATGGCATCCCCGAAGATTCACGCCTGGCACTGGAAGGTTTTGAATGGCTGAAAGACAAGACCATCAGCGATGATAAACTTCAGCGTGTACGCAACCTCGGCACACTGGCAGCAGACCTGGGCACTTCCCTGGCAACACTGTCTATAGCATGGTGCATTAGTAATCCTAATGTTACCACGGCTATACTGGGTGCTACTAAAGAAGCCCAGCTGATAGAAAACCTCAAAGCTCTTGACGTAGTGCCAAAGCTTACGGTTGAAGTAAAGCAACGTATCGACGACATCATGGGCACCAAGCCCGAAATGCCACAATACTAATACTACTTTTTGCGAGCGGCTGTTTTGCGGCTGCCAGATTTTTTTGCGCTGCTCTTTTTAGGGGCGGCGCTTTTCTTTGCTGCCGTTTTCTTTCGGGCTGTTTTTTTAGCTGCGGTCTTCTTCGCGGTTGTTTTCTTTTTTGGAGCGGCTTTTTTAGCAGTATGCTTTTTAGTAGCCGTTTTTTTAGCTGCGGTCTTTTTCCTAGGTGCAGCTTTCTTTGCTGCCGTTTTTTTACGAGCAGTTTTCTTGGCAGGCACTTTCTCGCCTGCTTCACGCGCTTCAGACAAGGCTATGGCAATCGCCTGCTTACGGCTTTTCACCTTGCGGCCGCTACCACCACTTTTCAGGTCGCCTTCTTTATACTCGTGCATCACCTTTTCTACTTTGCTTTTGCGGCTACCACTTTTTTTAGCTGGCATAGTTGTTTGTTTTAATCGTTAGCAATAACAATCATATATAAAAACTAAGCCATCGGTACAGGGTAACGGCAAGGTTTTAGTATATAGATGATAGAAAAGCAAGTGATCCTATGTCCTTTGTAAAAAGCTATTTTAAACTATTAAAAGAAGCGTTCAGTGAATTTTCTGCAGACAATGTAGTGAAACTGAGTGCATCATTGGCATACTATACCGTATTTGCCATTGGCCCGTTGCTATTGGTCATCATATCACTTACAGGCCTTTTTTTCGAGAAAGAAGCAGTTACCGGCGAGCTGTATAACCAGATAAGTAATCTTGTAGGTAAAGATGGTGCAGAACAGGTATTTACTATCATCCGAAATATGCAGGAACAGCAAACCGCGGCCAGGTATAGCATCATTGGTTCCGTGATACTCATATTCGGTGCTACCGGTGTGTTTGCAGACATACAGGATTCTATTAATTACATCTGGTCTATCCGTGCCAAGCCTAAAAAGGGTTGGCTGAAATTTATTACTAACAGGCTGCTTTCTTTTTCACTGATAATAGGTATTGGGTTCCTCATGATAGTTACACTGTTCGTCAATACCCTTACCGACCTGTTTACCGACAGGCTTCAACGGCTATTCAATTCCGAACTGGTCATCCTCTTCCAGATCATCAACCTGGGCATCCTGTTCCTGGTAGTATCCTTCCTTTTTGCGGTGATATATAAAGTGTTGCCCGATGCTCGCATCCGCTGGCGCGATGCCTTTGTAGGGGCGCGGTTTACAGGTCTCCTGTTCCTGATAGGTAAATTCCTGATAGGCTATTACCTCGGCTCATCATCCATCGGTAGTACTTATGGCGCTGCAGCATCTATCATCATCGTGCTCTCATGGGTATATTATACGGCTATCATATTGTATTTCGGTGCAGAGTTTACCAAAGTATATGCGCTGAATAAAGGTGGTGGTATTGAGCCGTATAGCAATGCAGTATTTATTATAAAACGCGAGGCGAAAGAGCTGGATATACATAATACCATTGATGCCAGTAACCAACCCAAGGCTCATTAACCTTTCTGCGCAAACAATTTTAAACCTTCGGGAGATATAAAGCGGAATGCAACCATGCCGGCCATGCTTATCATACCGAAGGTAGCTAACTGTACCATCCAATTAGTGGGCATCAACGTAGTAGCAAAAGCGACTGCAAACAACAGTATTAAAAAGCCTGCATGCGCTGCTATCCATTTGGTATTGCGCGGCAGCTGCAATTCCCTGCTTGAAAATAAGATGTAACAAACCGCCAGTATGCTTTGCGTAATGCAGGTAGTATACGCTGCACCTACTGCACCATGCATAGGTATCAGCACCATATTTAAACCTATGCTGATAACAACACCTGCGATAGATATTTTATTCATCAGCGCTATATCACCATTTGCTGTCAGCAGGGTAGAATATACATACATGATGCAAAAGGCAGGGAAAGTAGCCATCAGCCAGCCAAACACATCGCCGTCATACATACCGGCATCTTTATACAGCAAATGCATGATTTCCGTGCCAAAAAAGAATGCGGCTACCAACAAGGTAAATGCAAAAGGCATCAGCAGGTTCACGCTCAGCTTGATGATAGACTGCACATTCTGCTTTTCTACCAGCATCTTTCCAAATAGGGGCAGCAATATGCCGGCAAACAATAAACCGAACATATTACTGACATCCAGCAGGCGGTATGCCGATGCATAGATGCCGGCTTCGTTTTTTCCCGCTATCCTTTCTACCAGCACCATATCGAAACGCATATGTATACCCATTAAAAACACCAGCAAGGCATAAGGAATACTCTTTTTTACCAATGCTTTTATTTCCGATACATCGAACGACAAGGAAGGCCGCACATGTGCTATACGGTACAGGGCTGCAAAACCTATGATGGCTGTTAGCGCGTAGCATACTACCTGTGCTGCTACAAACCACTCTATCCTGAAATCGTTTGCCGTGAGCGGACTGAAAAGCAGGAAGCCGCAAAGCCCTATCATCAGCAGGCGGTCGGTAACAGATAATATGCCATCTATTTTAAAGCGGTGCAATGCTGCTACATTACTGCGCAGATATAGTACCAGCGAGCTTAGTGCTTGTATCATCAGCACCCCACACAGCAGCGTTAGCTCCCACCCTCGGTAGCCCGATATAAAACCGGCTGTTAATACCACCGCGCTGTAAACGACGGTAAGCACCAGCCTTGTAGTAAGCATAGCCGGGAACAGCGTTTTTATCCTGCCCGGGTTTTGAGATACCAGGTTGGTATTATAATTATTCAGCCCGAAATCGAGCAATATCTGGAATATGATGCAAATATTCAATAAGGGCTGGTAGGTACCATAGGCCTCATGGCCTACCCGGTTTTGCACCGTCCGGTCTATCATAAAAACCCATATAGGTTTCACCAGCAGGTTCACTGCCAGCACGAAAAACAGGTTTTTTACAAAAAAGCGGCGCATCCCGTTTATTTAAGATGGGTATTGGTTGTAAAAGTATATTTTTGTCGCCATAGCTATGCGCATTGCTGTAAATACAAGGTTACTGTTACAAGGGAAACTGGAAGGCATAGGTTGGTTTACGCATCAGACACTGGAACGGATGGTGCGCAAACATCCCGAACATGAGTTCATCTTCTTTTTCGACCGCCCGTACGACCCTTCTTTCATATTTGCCCCCAATGTTACGCCCGTGGTCATTCCGCCGCAGGCACGTCACCCGTTATTATTCTACATGTGGTTTGAGTGGGGCGTACCTTATATGCTGCGCAAATACAAGGCCGATGTCTTTCTATCGCCCGATGGCTACATGTCGCTTAGCACCAAGGTGCCTACCTGCCTTGTTATTCACGACCTGGCTTTTGAGCACTACCCGGAGCATTTTGTGCGCAGTCATAAAATGTACTGGCGCCATTACTCTCCCCGCTTTGCCCGCAAAGCCGCCCGTATTGCTACCGTATCTACCTATTCAAAAGATGATATTGTAAAGCACTACGGTATTAACGCAGATAATATAGATGTAGTATATAACGGCGCACACGCAGAATACCGACCACTAAGCTGGCAGGAGCGGGAAGATGTCAAAACGAAATATGCCGATGGCTGCGAATACTTTGTATTTGCCGGTGCCCTACACCCGCGTAAGAATATTGTGAACCTGCTGAAGGCATTTATTGCTTTTAAAAAGCGCCAGCGCAGCAATATGAAGCTGGTGATAGTAGGCCGCTATGCATGGAAGTATGAAGAGGTGATAGAGATGCGCGAGGAAATGCCTTTTAAAGAGGATGTGAAATGGGTGGGTTATATGCATGTAGATGAGCTTTCGAAAGTGATAGGTGGCGCTTATGCCTTGGTATACCCATCTCTGTTTGAAGGGTTTGGCATACCTATACTGGAAGCGCTGAAATGTGAAGTACCGGCTATTGTAAGCAATACATCGGCCATGCCAGAAGTGGCAGGAGATGCGGGCCTGCTGGTAGACCCTACCGATGTGCAGGATATAGCTACTAAAATGGAGATGCTGCACAAGGATGAAACCCTGCGCAAGAAACTGATAGAAGCATCTAAGGAGCAGGTAAAAAAATTCAGCTGGGACCAGTCTGCCGACCGCCTTTGGGATTGCCTGATGAAGTGTGTAGGGAAGTAAGTTTAATTAGGCGCAGTATGCCTGCTGCCCTGTATGGGCTTTTTCTCCTTTTCATAGCGTAGCTGTTCTATATTCAGCTTTTCCAGCACCAGTTGTTCTACTATGGTTTGGTGCACTATGTATTTGTTGGGTATGCGTTTCTGGATGGCCGTATACGAATTAATAATAAGCCGCCCTTCTTTATCTATACCTACCAGCGAAACCTCTGCAGCACGCTTTAGATTTTTATATAGCAGCAAATAACGTTTGCCCTGTAACTCATATTTACTATCTATAATGATTCGATACTTATCTGCACCCTGTTCTTTATAATAGCCCCTGAAGGCTTTTTCATCTATGCTCAGTATCATATCATCCTCTGCCTCTTCGTTCAGCACACTGGCATCTCTGTAGAACTCACCACCCGGATAAGAAGCAGAATCGCTGTATAGCACCTTGCGCATATTCACCGCCCGCCAGTAGCCCAGCAGGTTGCGTTTGAATTTTATCTGTGTATTTGTGTCCAGTTGTGCATAAGGCATAGGGCATTGTGTGCAGTACAGTGTCAAAATGCCATCCTTTTCTCCCGGTACTTCTTTCAATTGCCTAGCCACGTCAGGCGGCATCATTTTGCGAAAGGTGTTATCGAAGGCTTCTTGTGCGCCCTGGTCGGCAAAGAGTTCATACTCGTCGGGCGGCAGGTCGGTGTATCTGCGTGGAGTATTTGTTAGCTTCGCTACGTCACGCACCGTTTGTGCATGGGCAAAAGCAGAGGCCAACAGCAGCAGGCAGGTCGATATATATCTGCATACATTCATCATATTACCTCTTCGCTTTTGTCATGGTATTCCGCCTTGTTTTCTTTAAAAAGCAGCAGCCCTATCATCATCAGCAGGCTCGATACGGCTACTACAAAGAACAAGATACCACTATTAAAGCTACCAAGGCTTTTTTCCATAGGTATGCTGTAGAAAAGCAGTATCGTTACCAGTCCTCGCGGCATCAGGAACAATTCAGGGAATAAGTTGGTTTTCAATATCAACCGCAGGTACAGGAAACGGGCAAACAATAATATTACCATGATAAGTGAGCCCAACTGCCATACATCAGGTAATATCAAAACCTGAAGGTTAATACTATATCCAAACAGAATAAAGAAAAAAGTACGTATAAGAAAAGATGTTTCTGCTGTGATGGAACGCATAAACAACAGTGTGCTTTCAATATTCTCCTGGTCCAGCCAGCGTTTCATGGGGCCATAGCTAAAAAGAGATGTATTATTGAATACCAGGCCAAACACTAATACAATAAGCAGGGACGGCAGGTGTATCATTTCACCAAGGGAATATATAAGGGATAGCACGGCAAAAAGCAGGAAGAACTTTACATGTACGCGGCTCTTGGTAAGGATATATATCATGAGTACAGTAGCAAGTATAGATATCACAACTGCCAGTAATACATTCCCGCCAAATATCATCGCCGATTTCAGGCTCAGGATATTTTTCATGATCATATAGTTGAAGACCAGTATGCCTATGATATCAGAAAACGAAGACTCGTATATGATAAAGTCTTTTTTATCCTCTGGCAAATGGCTGGTACTGGGTATCACGATGGCACTGCTGATAATGCTCATTGGCACAGCATAAAGAAAGGAATTTTCAAACGGCACATCCAGCCATTGCATTATCAGCACGGCAATGCCCAATACTGAGAAAAGAAAGATGAATAAGGCAGACGAAAAAGAATCGCGTATCAGCTTAACTTTCTGCCGGGTTATTTTCAGGTCCAGCGCTGCTTCCAGTATGATCATAATGATACCGATAGCACCCAATATTTTTACCAGCTTGTTTACTGCAGGTTCGTTGTACCACAGGTGGGCACTAAATTGTTTTATCGCAATACCGGTAGCTATCAGTAATAATACAGAAGGAATATTGGTCTTTTTACTAAACAGACTGAACAGATAGCTGACGATAACAACCGTGCTTAATAGTATTATGATAGTATAAGTTCCTAATGCCATTGTAGTGAAAATAACCAATTAATAATTACGGCTCAAATATCCATAAATAGCCATGACACAGTTGCTGCAAATCAAATATTTAACCCGATTGGCACATAATTGTTGTAATTTTTCAGAAATCATTTCAAAGTTCTCACATTTGTAGAGGCGAAAAATAAGCTGAATGGCACTCGAGATATTTATTACCATTTTTTTAGTGTTGCTGAATGGATTTTTTGTGGCGGCAGAATTTGCAATAGTTAAGGTGCGTACCTCGCAGGTAGAATCACGCCCAGGCTCTGCCAGAATCACCAATGTGGCCCGCAACATCCTCAACAATCTCGATGGTTATCTCGCTGCTACCCAGTTAGGTATCACACTGGCATCGCTGGGCCTTGGTTGGGTGGGCGAGGATGTGGTAACCAAAATGATATTGGCGCTGATGGCTAAGCTGAACATAAATATAACCGAATCTACTGCGCATCAGATAGCGGTACCGGTAGCATTCGCCACTATTACCATCCTGCATATCGTATTTGGGGAACTGGCACCAAAATCTATTGCCATCCGCAAGCCTGCGCCTACTACTTTTGTAGTGGCACTGCCATTACGTGTATTTTACTTTGTGTTCCGTCCGTTCATATGGCTGCTTAACGGATTCGCCAATACAATATTAAAACTGGTGGGCATACAACCCATACACGAGCACGATCTGCATACAGAAGAAGAACTGAAGATAATAGTAACGGAAAGCCAGAAGGGTGGAGTGATAGATGAAACGGAAAAAGACCTTATCCATAATGTGTTCAATCTTAGCGAACGTAAGATAACCTCGCTGATGACACCCCGTAATGAGATAGTATGGATAGATGTAAATGACGACATCAGCATAACCAAAGACAAAATCATCAACAACAGGCATAATGTATACCCCCTATGCAAGGATGATATAGATACGATACTAGGGTTCATCTACACAAAAGACCTGTTAACAGAACACTTTGAAGAAACCCTGAAACAGCTGGAAAGTTTCAAACGCCCTGCATTCTACATACCGGAAACCAACCGTGCCTACCAGGTATTAGAGCGTTTTAAAGAATCTCGTATTCACCAGGCATTGGTAGTAGATGAATATGGTTCTATTGCCGGTATCGTTACGATCAATGATATTTTTGATGCTTTAGTAGGCGATATATCTGAAACCAATGAGTTTGAGTACGATGTAACGGTGCGTGATGATGGCAGTATGCTGATAGATGCACAGATACCGTTTGTTGAGTTCTTGCAACGTCTTGATATAGCATCTTCCGAAGAAGATGAAGGAGATTTCATCACACTTGCCGGCTTCATCCTAGAGAAGATGAAAAAGATACCGGCAACCGGTGAGAAGTTTAGATGGAATAATTACGAGATAGAAGTAATGGATATGGACAAGAGCCGTATCGACAAAGTACTGGTTCAGAAGCTGGAAGAAGAGCAGGCGGAAGAGGAATAATACCTATGGGCACTGCTTTGTTACTTTTAGCTTAGTAATGTCAAAACCTTTTGCCTTTGCCCTTTCTACAATGCCGGTATATACATCCGGGTCCATAGCAGGTTTGCGGCTTAGTATCCATAAATATTTGCGATTGGGGTGCCCCACTACGGCGTAGCTGTAATCATCGGCCAGGTCTATGATCCAGTATTTACCCGTAAATGGCCAAAAGAAGCGTACAGCGAGTTTCGCATTCGTCTTTTTATCTTTCACGGTTGCCGTACCGGTACTTTTCTTCAGTTTACCCTCGGCAGTACAGCTATTTTTCACGCTTACTTTGCCATTAGGCTTCAAGCTATATTCTGCTACTGTACAACTGCAACCTTTCTGAAAACGTTGCGGGAATGAAGCAATTTCATGCCATTTACCCATATATTTATTTATATCTACATAAGGCACTGTTTGCAATTTTTCTCTTGCAGCAGCCTTCACACCTAACATCAATGCAATAACCCCGCAGAACATAAGTAACCTTTTCATAAATAACAGCTTTATAATGATAGTTAAAACATCATGCCGACATAAAGGTTTAGCTGTTGATAATCAAAAGCTTATAATATTATAAATAAAATGTTAAAAACAAGCCAACACTTTTTACAATATGTACTGTCTTTATAAATCCACAACCTACACTCTTGGGTATGAAATACATCAGGCTATGTTTCTGGCAGGCAATACTATTGGCTCTGCCTTTCTGTGCCTATGCGCAAAACCTTGTTCCCAATCCCAGTTTCGAAGATTTTAATTATTGTCCCAACGGCATTTCCGCTATTGATTATTCCCCGGGCTATACCAGTTTCCCATCTGTAAAAAGCTGGGTAAACCCCTTGAAACGTACCTCGCCCGACTATTTTCATACTTGCGCAGCCCCCAACAGCGGTGTGCATGTACCGGAAATAACATTTGGCCACCAACGCCCGCATACAGGTAATGCATTCGCAGGTATTATAGCGTGGGAAGAATATGCTACCGGTGGTGGTTTTGGCGAATATCTGCAGTGTAAACTGACAGCCCCGCTGAAAGCAGGGGAGAAATATTGTGTAAGCTTCTTTGTAAGCCCCAGCATCTCTAAAGACATTGCGCGCAATTATATAGCTATTGATGAAGTAGGCATCAACTTTGGCAAAACCCAGGCGTACAATGCCAGTAATGAATTCCTGTCCTTGCCATATGATGTTGTGACACCATTCAGCACTTATCTAACCGATAGTAGTGCATGGATAAGGGTGTCAGGTATATATGCCGCCAAAGGCGGTGAAGAGTGGCTGACTATAGGCAGGTTCAACAATACCGGAATGCCACCTAATAGCATACAGGCTTACCCCCCTATGCCTGACCCCGCGATGGATTTCAGGGCATATATGTATATAGATGATGTGAATGTATCTTTGATCACATCGGCCGATACCATCGTTTCTGTTCAGGATTCCAGCTATTGCGATACAGCTTCCCTGCCTATGACGCTCGCCAGTTCGGGTTATGACGGCAATTTCGTCTGGAACACGGGGGAAACCACCAGGAAAATAGTAGCCACAACACCGGGGATATATTGGTGTAAATCCATAGCTGACTGCAAAGTCTATTACGATACCATCGTGGTAAAATATGACCCTAACCTGGAATTGGATTTAGGTAAAGAAATAATCAATTGCACTAATGGGCCTGTAACCATAAAAGCCGGTAGCAGGTATAATACCTACAAATGGAGCACCGGAGAAACCACATCGGCCATTACTGTAACACAGCCGGGTACTTATTGGCTGATGGCTGAAAACAACTGCGGTAAGCAACAGGATACCGTAAAGGTCTATATACAATCGCCGACAGACCCGCCCGCGGTACGCGATACCATGATATGCCAATTGGTAAATGATGCCCTGCTAAATGTAAAAGGCGATAACCTGCAATGGTATACCCACCCGATGGCACTCATAGGCAGCCCCATACAACCTTATGTATACACCAAAGAAGTAGGCACCTATACCCTATACGTAAGCCAAACCTGGGGTAAATGCGAAAGCGAAAAAGTACCCGTAAATATTGATGTTAAATATCAGCCACGACATACACTGGAAGATAGGATCAATATGTGCCAGCAAGACCTGAAATATATTGGAGATGAATACCCCGGCGTAAAATATGCGTGGAATACGGGAGAAAATACCTGCTGCATCCTGCCTAAATATGAAGGGCTATATCGTGTAGCTATCACCAATGAATGCGGTACATATATAGATTCGACACGTGTATCCTATTCATTATGCGATGAATGTATTTTTATGCCTAATGCGTTCAGCCCAAATGGAGATGGTGTGAATGATAAATTTGTACTGAGCCAAACCTGCGCCGTAAGTGATTTTCATTTGAGAATATATGACAGATGGGGCAAAATGGTGTTTGAAACTAAGGATATACGCCGCTCATGGACCGGCACTATTGAAGGTGAATATGTAAATGCAGGCGTATATATATACGTACTGGAATACCGTTCTGCAGGAACTAAGCTGGATAAATTCCTGAAAGGGAATATCACCGTACTGCGTTAGTTTCATAATCGGGAAAAAATTGGTAACCAGTTACTAAACAGCTGTTGCCTGCTGCTAAATGGTTAACTTTGCGCTCTTCTATCAATGCGTAAAGCGTACACCATAGCATTGGTTGGTAACCCCAACAGCGGAAAAAGCTCCCTTTTTAATGCCCTTACAGGCCTTAACCAAAAGGTAGGCAACTTTCCGGGTGTAACGGTTGATAAAAAAACCGGCAGCACACATCTTTCCAATAACACAGTCGCACACGTCATAGACCTGCCCGGTACTTATAGCCTGTACCCAAAGAGTGCAGATGAACAAGTTACCTACGAGGTATTGCTCAACCGCAATAACCCCGATAGGCCCGATATGATTGTGGTGATAGCCGATGCTGCCAACCTGAAGCGAAACCTGCTGTTCTGTTCACAGATAATGGACTTGGGCCTGCCTGTCATTATAGCCCTGACCATGAACGATATAGCCCGCAAAAAAGGCATCAGTATCGACATTAACGGGCTGGAAAGGTTGATGGGTGTACCGGTTGTTGCCATCAACCCGCGAAAGAACAAGGGCATCACCCAGCTGAAGAAAACTATAACAGATTATACGGCCGGCAGGAATATTACATCTGAATTTATAGATGTAAAAAAACTGACGGGAGAGTGGATAACGGAGATAAAGGAACTGTGCAATGTGGAAAGCAACTATGCCGCCCTGCACATTGCCTGTAATTACCTGGAGCTTCCGCATCTTAACGCTGCTCAAAGAATTCGCGTTGGGGCCTTGCTGGATGAAGTTGCTTTTCATAAAGCCAAAATACAGGCCGATGAGGTCATGCAGCGGTACCAGCGCATAGGCACCATCATGCAGCAATGCGTGGTAGAGGTAAACCCGCTTACACGTACAATACTTAGCGAACGCATTGACAAAACATTACTGCATCCGCTGTGGGGCAACCTGATATTATTAGCGGTATTGTTCCTGTTATTTCAAAGCATCTTTTGGCTGGCAGCATACCCGATGGATTGGGTAGAGCAAGGCTTCAGCGTCCTGTCCGGCTGGCTGGACGGGTTGATGCCGGATGGTTTTATAAAAGACCTGCTTATAAATGGTGTGCTGGCCGGTATCAGCGGGGTTGCTGTTTTCATACCGCAGATAATGATACTCTTCGGCTTCATCACCATATTGGAAGATAGTGGTTACATGGCGCGTATCAGCTTCCTTACCGATAGGCTCATGCGCAGCGCAGGGCTGAATGGCCGTAGCGTAATGCCGCTGATTAGCGGTATGGCCTGCGCCGTACCGGCCATCATGGCGGCCCGCACCATTCAAAACCGCAAAGAGCGGCTGATAACAATCATGGTAACACCGCTGATGAGTTGCTCAGCCCGCTTGCCCGTATACACCATACTCATAGGCCTGGTGATACCGGAGAAAAAGTTTTTCATCTTCAATATGCAGGGCCTTGTACTGATGGGGCTTTACCTGTTGGGCTTTTTCATGGCACTTATCGTTTCTAAAGTGATGAGCCTGGTGATAAAAATGAAGGAGAAAACCTATTTCCTGATGGAGCTGCCCGTGTACCGCGCACCACGCTGGAAGAATGTGGGTATTACCATGATAGAAAAGGCAAAAGTCTTTGTGACAGATGCCGGTAAGGTTATCATGGTTATTTCCATACTCCTGTGGGCATTGGCTACTTACGGGCCACCTGCGCAAATGGATAATGTAACCGAAAAATATGCACTACTGAAACAGCAGAACCCTACACAGGTAGCAGAACTGGAGCGGACAGAGCAAATGGAAAAACTGGAGCATTCCTTTGCAGGTATTGCAGGCCACGCTATTGAGCCCGCTATACGCCCGCTGGGTTACGACTGGAAAATAGGTATTGCGCTTATCACTTCTTTCGCCGCGCGCGAGGTGTTTGTAGGTACCATGGCTACGCTATACAGTGTGGGCTCTGAAGACAACGACGCCACCCTGCGCGAAAAAATGCGAAACGCCACACGTGCAGACGGTACACCGGTTTACACCCTGGCAACAGGCCTGTCACTCACTATATTCTACGTTTTTGCCATGCAGTGCATGAGCACACTGGCCATAGTAAAGCGCGAAACCCGCAGCTGGAAGTATCCCATCATCCAATTCCTGTACATGTCGGCCATAGCCTACCTCGCTTCTTTGCTGGTATACCAGCTATTTTCTTAGAAACCAA
>DASWWE010000074.1:0-8197 GCA_036406055.1 Flavipsychrobacter sp.
TGCCAGGTATTAATGAGTACTTAGAACAGAGAATGGATGAATTTAGACCCTATATCAATAATGGATTTAAAGCTATTGCTCCATTTACAATGATATATTTTAAATATTTCTTTGAGAGGCTACTTTTATTTACTGATTCCCAAATAGAGCTAAAGGATGAGTTAGAATATTATCACTGGAAAATGAACATGCAGAAGCTGAAGACATTCTATACGGAATCAGTTAATGACTATTTCTTATCGATTTACCCCTTTTATTTTATACCATCACCTAAAGTTATAGAGATGTTTGACTATAAAAAAGAAAGTTTAACAGCAAGTATTAAAAATTGTTGGCGTATTAACTAGTTTTTTATTTGAATTCACAATCCCTACTCGCCGCTGAATCTTCCTTAAATGCAAAACAGAAGCCTTTTTTCGTCTGCCGCTGAATGTATAAAAAACAGCGGCTGCATATTGCAGCCGCTGTGAAGGATGATTATTGTTCTACCGCCCTTTGTATCGCCTGTGCTATAGGCGGGGCGTTTGTATAGTCATCCATATCAAGTACCGTTTTCAGGAGCAAAGGGGGCTGTGCCATAAATCGTGGCGCGTGGCCGTGGTGCGGCTGTGCTGCATGGGCTATATGCGGATGGCACAGATAGATAGTGCCGGCCTTGCCGGTAGCCAATACCTTTTCGTAGGCCGGCAAATCATGCAGCTTACCTGCCAGTTCTGAAAAAGATAAACCTGCATCGCCATACGGATGCAGCAGCCGGGCTACATGCAGGTGGCTGCCTTTGTAAATGACGGTAGGTGCATCGGCCGCGCTTACATCGCTATACAGGATGAGCATGAGCAAGGCACGCCCCTTCGACCGTACATTAATGCGCCAGGCAAAATAATCGTTCGGGTCTTCACCGGGGAACCCTGCATCTACATGTATGCCTGTATCGGCAGATGTTTTGGCCGAAGGAAACCTGACCGGGAAAGCACCCACACTTTTGCACAGCAACCAGTTGCCGGGGCCTGCCAGTTGATTGAAAATGGCAAATAGTGTATCGTTATTGACAGAGGCAATAAATGGTGGTTGTGTATACATGCCCAGCCATACCACAGGTTCTGTCCACGTTTCGGGTGCATGCCTGTCGAAAGGAATGTCCTTCCATAATATATCAACGGCTTCTTTTGCTGTGGCAGCTGGGAAGGCATCGTCTATACGAATGAAACCATCGGTGATGAATTGCTCTATTTGAGCTTTGTTTAATATACCTGACATAATATTATAGTTGTTCCCTTAATGAATGCGTTTCATTAAGATGTTTTTAAAATGAATAATGAGTAAAGGAAGATTGGGCCATACACATATGGCCATAACCCTAATAATAAAGGGTGGGAGGAAACTTATAACATTACTGTCATTCTCATGATGCAAAGGTAGTTATTTCCCGGTTTTAGCAGCTATATATGGTTTGGATGCTGCAGGCATACAACTAATAACAGTTGTTTGTTTTGCAGCCTTGCTTACTGCCTGCTGTTTCATCTCGTTTTGGCAAGCCAGGTATAAATGGAGTGCCAAGGCTACAGGTACAGATAATATACAAGTTAAGAATGCTCGTTTCAGCATGCAATGCCGTTTGTGCAAGCAATGAAAAATTAATGCCATGCGTAAGATGGTATGTTTTTTATGGCGATAGCAGGTAATAAACATAGGGTTATGATACAAGAGTTTATAAACGAATTTGTACCGGCAGGCATTAAAGGCAAACAAAATGAGTTGTCGCATGAAAAAACGCATGACAGCGAGGAAGCGGCACATAAAACTTTTGAACGTGCTACCAAACGCCTGCTGAACCCGGATGTATGGCATGAGATGGAAGGCGCTTTAAGCCCTGTAGTAACTTTGACAGATGCGGATGGGAATGAATTGCAGCGCCTGGCGGAAGTGAATGATCATTACCGTATAAAGTTGCCCGCACTGGGTAACCCCGAAGGTGATGGCTACGACTGGGTAAAAGTGGAAGCCATAAAAGAAGTGCATGAAATTAATGACGGGGAAGCTGTATTTGGCCTGCGGCTGAGGGCTGCTGCCAACCCTAAGAGTGATGGCGACACGGCACATTTTTTTGAAGAGACCGCTACATCCAATTTTATTGTGCACCTGCAGGGTAAAACGGTAACCGCCTACTACTTCGGGCGGAATGAAGTGGCCAATGCTGCTACCGGCAGTGTGGGCGATAACATCCGGAATGCGGTGGTGGCGGCAGCGGCATTCATCGGCATGTCTGAAGTGCAGTGGAAGAGGTTGCTAACCGCATTGCTGGAAGAAGAGATTGGCGGGTAGCACGTATGGCTATAAAAAACACGGCCCGGGACGAACCCGGGCCATCGCCTTATAAGAAGGGGGAATCTCCTCTAGGCTCCTTATACATCATTATTTTAATCTCTGCCTTATTACCCTTATTTGTTTTGTTTATATGCGTTTGTCTTGTTTGTATTTTTTCTCTTATTGATGCCCCCTCTCTGAAGAGAGAAGGGGCCAATGAAGATCAACACTTAAATAGGGCCTGGTTGTTTGTTCTGTTTGTTTGCTTGATAAAAAGAACACATAATACACAGCGGTTATATTATAGCGGGTACCATAACAGTATCGCTATACATAGCAGCACTATGGCTATTACTATGACGGATAATATTAAATATTTGTCCATGGCTCTTATCATCTCTATATATGTTGGTTTTTGGTTGTTTTGGTTTGATGCTGTAAAGATGCAGCGGGTGGTAGCCCATTGCAAGTTTTTGGCGTTACAACTGCATTACAGGGGGCGTTACAATATCGTTACACGGCGTAACGACATTGTAAATCAATTAATTATGTGGTTTTGAGCTAGATAGTATGTACCGCTTCTTCCAGGGAAATATCTTCGGGAAGCTGTATTTTTTTCAGCAAACGGTGCTTGCTGACACGTACGGCCTCGGTACTTACCCCCAGCATAGCGGCCATTTCCTTGTTATTGAGGCCCAGTTTGGTAAGGAGGATGAAGCGCAACTCGGCGGTAGTGAGGTCGGGGAATTTTTCCTTAACGCGTTGGATGTAGCCACTATGCACCTTATTAAATAGCGCCTGGAAGCTCACCCATTGTTCATCGTTTAGTATAACGGCGCTTTGTAATAACTGCAGCGATTTTTCTTTTTCGGCCTGCTCCAGGCTATTGGGCTGTGCCTGGTATTTTTCTATTTCGGTGCGGAATGTTTCCAGCAGGTCGTTTTTCTCCTGTATACTTTTGGTAAAATCGGCCAGTTGCAGGCGGGCCATTTCTTCGGCCTGTTGCTTTTCGGTTTCGGCTATTTTGCGTTTTTGTATATGTTTCAGCTTTTGGCGGTTGATGAGCAGCAGCCCTATCACCCCGGCCAGGCTGATGAGGAGAATGCCGCCATTGCGTTCCAGCTTGCGGCGTGTTATCTCTTTATCTTTTAAAGCGTTCTGGTAATTGAGCGAATCGGTATGCTTGCGCACTGCAAATTCGGCCTCTACCCGTGCCATTTGTTTTTCCTTATCTATATTGCGCAGGCTATCGCGCAGGGTTACATTTATTTTATAATAGTTGTATGCTTCTTTATACTGCCCGCGCAGCGCGTATACATTGGAAAGGCTGCCGCTTGCTTCCGATATAATATCTATCAGCTGCAGTTGCTCACCCAGTGCTATGGCCTCATGCAGATATTTATCGGCCATCGCCAGGTTGGCCGTATTGTTGCGCAGGCTATCGGGCAGGGGTTGGGTGCTTTTGCCCTGTGCAATACGGAGATAGGTTTCACCGATATCAGCGATAGCGATGGCATAGTGATTGGTATTGCCCAGCTCTCGCGTCATGGCTGCGGCCTTGAAGTAGTTTTCGAGCGCGGCAACAAAATCGCCGGTGCGGATGTACACGCCGCCAAGGTTGAGGTAGATATTAGCCAGCTCGCCACGGGTTTCAGGGGTGCCATAGGCCAGTTCCATCTTCAGGGCTTCCTGGTAGTAGGGCAGTGCTTCTTTCGCTTTTTCCTGGCGAATGTAGAGATAGCCGATGTTTATCATCAGGTTGGGCATGTATTTGATGCCGCCTGTTTCATTTACCCTGCGTGCTTCGAAGGCATATTTCAATGCTTTGTCATAATCATTATTGCTGGCATATACGGCACTGATGGAAGATAGCATGATGCCCTCGTAACGGGCGCTTTTCAGCTTGCGGGCGGCTACCAGTGCTGCCTGAAAGTGCTTTAGCGCCATGGGCTGGTTGTTTTGCACGGCATAGCAGCGGGCCACCAGGTTATTGCCTCGCATGATGCCCCGGTCCCAATTCAGTTTCTTAGAAAGTGCCAGCATCTGTTGGCCATATTCCCTGCTTTTTTCAGGGTCTTGCTGAAAATAGATGCTGGATATTTCGCTAAGGATATTGGCTTTGTTGGTATCTTCTTCGGCTGTTTTCAGTGCAGCCAGTAAAGAGTCTGCATTGCCGGGCTGTGCTAATGCAGGGGTTGTAAAAAATATCGCTACAAATAGAAGGGGTAATAAATATCTCATACTCACAAACGTAAATATATAACGCACTGCAGGGAAAAGGAAGTAAGGGCGTGTAGAAGTATTACAAAAGCGTGCGAAATGGGGATAACGGGTTTAAATGAAAAAGCACTCGCCGGTGCCGGCAGTGCTTTTCACTTTATAGTGATATATATCATTTCCTGTTCAGGATATTAAAGTTATAGCCGAGGTTCAGCTTTATGGTATATAAGTTAAAGTCTGACGCGTAATGTTGTCCACTAATAGAAGTGCCGATGTTGAGCCTTTGGTGTGCGAAGTTGTAATTGTAACCGGCTTCCCAGGTAGCGCCGATGTGGTGGGCTTTGATTTCTTCATATTCAGTAAAAACGATGCAGCCCCAATCCCCAAAGCTACCATCGCCCGCAGTATGCGTGAGTATGTAATCTTTACCAAACGCAGTGGATATACCACCGCTTGCATATAGCTCATGCCTCCCCAGCGGCAGGCGGTAGGTGGCCAATACATCTACCATACTGTAATCACTTCTGAAACTTATGGCGCCTAAGTTTGCTGCATCGTATTCATTGATGCTATAGCTTAGGTGTTTTGGGTTGGTGTCAAATTTAGAGACAGATATCCAGCGCTGGTATCCTGCTTTTACGTACAGGTTTTTATATATTCTATGTTCTGCCGTTACACCCGCGACGTTAGCAGGTGTTCTAAAAAGAACAAAGCCACTTGAACTTTTGGATGAACCCCAATTGCCGAGTTGCAGTTGCACACGGGCATCGCGCTGGGCATGGGTAGTGAGGCTGCATAATGCGAGCAGGGCGGTGGGGAATATGGTTTTTAGCATCATAGTTGTTTTTAGGTAGATTAAATATACGGAAAAAAGTAATTGTGATAATGAAAGTGTGGCACATCGTATCTTGGTGAAAGTTTATAGACAATGTATATATACGGATATCGTTCTATCCTCTTCAGAGTTGCATTAGTAATAGTGGTGTGTGCTGTAGCGGCATGTGTTGATATGTTTACACTGATGGGAGCAGTATTATTTTCAATTGCGCTAAACATAAATATTGTAGATATAAAAAGAATAGAAATTGCGGATGATGTAATAAATATTACCCGCTATTTTAAGTTATCACAGTATGATATTAAGCTTCGGTTAAAAGATATACGAACAGTGGAGTTGACCGAAAAGAAGTATACCGGCCCTAAGGTAGATGGCAGCGGAAGGCGCGGATCTTATGCTTATTGGCGGCTGGAAGTAGCATTGCATGATGGAAACGTGGTGGATATCGAATTACTCGGAATGCTGGGGGTTGAAAGGACAATGTTAATTCGTAAACTGAATAAATTGATGGAGGCGTATAATCCCTAACCGTGCGGTGATGGCGGGGCACCTGCTGCTGCGCTATATTGGTTTGTTGGTTTTTAACGGCGGCGCGAGGCAGTATCATTGGTACTGCCCGGTTGTTGGTTATAATCCTTGTTATCATTCGTGTTTTTATCGGGCGTATCGCGCGTGTTGGTGTTGTCAGATGAAAACGGCTCATGGCATTATTTTTTCTGTTTAACATACTGCGGCCCAAAATCCATATTGCTAAACAAAAAACCATCTTTTGCCATGAGCCTACTTGCCGCCGATGTCCTTAAAAAACTGAAGGACATTAAAAAACTACAGAAAGTAAAACAACCCATAGGGGTAGATACTTTATTACTCTACTTTAATGTGGACCTGAATGTGCTGGAAAGCCTGCTGAAAGAACTGCAACAGGAAGGCCGTGTCATGCTGACAGAGGGTAGATATTACCAAAACAATAAACGGTTGGCCTACCCCAAAGTGGACCTGATAGAGAACGCTTCCCGATGAGGAAACTATATGCATCACTCCCAGCTATTGCAATGCTGCTACTATGCACTGCCTGCGATAAAAAGCATTGCTGGTATTGTACACAGCAGCTCACCATGGCCGATACGGCATCGGGCTACCGACGTACGGTATGGAAAGACACCACGCTATGCGATATCAGCGAGGGCCAGAAAACCGACTATGTGATAGATGGGATTTATACCCGTTACATGACGGTGCAGGATACGGTATGGGAAATGCGCAGCCTTACCAATTGCAAGAAACGCTGACTTATCTTCTCATAGAGTCGATAGCCTCATCTACTTTATCTACCGCCCGCTGATACAGGTGCTGGTTGCCCTTACCCATTGTGCGCAGGTTGGCGCGGCATTCGTACAAAAACACTTTAGCAAAGTCGGGGTCGTGTTTTACTATTTCGTTGCAGTTATCTATAATGTCTGCGTACTTAATGGTTTGAGAATCGGCACTTGTTTCTGCTATTCGTAGCTGCTCCTTAGCCTTTCGTGTGCGGCGGTTCATTTTGGGGTAGTCCTTCTTCACATATACATCCGTCAGCTCTATTACCAGCTTCAGGGTTTCGGCAGCATCTTCCTTAGTCATAATTGTTTGCAGGAAGGCGTGCATTTCCTGTGGTGTTACGGGGGTGTCTTCCAGCACATCGTGCAGCAGGGCTGCGGCCAGTATAGGTTGTTTATCGGTATACTGGGCGCAGGTTTCCATTACGCGCACGGGGTGTACAATATAGCGCTCGGGCGTGTATTTGCGCATTTGTGTGCCATGTGCCGCATCGGCATAGTCGCGTACCTGTTGCAGTATATCATTCATACATCTGAAGCTACTAATAGAATGCCACAAAAGGCATGGTTTTGATATGGGGTTTTAAAAAACCGTTGATATATGCAACAATCTGTAGAACAATTTCTCAATGATTACGCAGCGGCGCTATTAAGTTATGATGCAGAAAAAATAACCGCCTTTTACCAGGTGCCTATGGCTGTATATTCAGACCAGGGGGTGCTGCTGGTAAGCGAAATGCACCAGGTCACCTCTTTCTGGAAACAAGCCGTGGAGCCCTATCGCGAATCGGGTATTACAGATGCGAAGCCACAGGTCATCAGCCAGGATAACCTGACGGAGCACATCACCATTGCTAAAGTGCGCTGGGTAAATACCGATGGGAATGGCGCACCTGCCGGTGAAGAAACCAATGTATATATACTGAGCGATAGCGAGGATGGTATGAAGATAAGCGGGCTGGTGATAACGGGACAGTAGGTTGCTTATATTTGGAAAATTTTAAAAACCGATGGATACCCAAACTTATCGAGTATTACTGGATGGTGAAGAAATAGGCACTACCATGCTGGAACATGCAGATGCACCGATGGGGGTGGTATTTGGTGCGCTGCATCTGCATAGCATCACTACACCATACTCATTCTTTCAAAACTATTGCCGCGAGCATGGTGTGCAGGTAAGTATGGATGATGCGGAAGCGCAGCTCATCAGCACCTACGATATACCGGGCATGCAGGTAGTGGCACCGGATGGTACGGCTGTAAAAGGCACATCCACTTATGTATCCGGTATGGACGAGGCGTTTGAGATAAACATATTAGGTATTGCGTACCCTTTTTACGAAGAACAGTTTCCGCAGCATGTAGCAGCTTATAAAAACCAATTCAACGCATAAACAAATCCCCGCACAAGAGCGGGGATTTTCAATGTCTTAGGGATAAGCTATTACCAGGCGTATAGAGAAAGTAGCCTGCGGCAGGGTGCGGTGGTGGCCATACTTAGCATCCCAGGCACCAC
>DASWWE010000075.1:0-10566 GCA_036406055.1 Flavipsychrobacter sp.
AGGTTTATCGGGTGTTCACCTGTGTATCAATCCATCAAAAGGAATTTACCTGAGTGGTGGTTGGGGAACAGGCGCACCGGCTTTGATAGCTGTATGTGAAGAACTGCACGCTTTAGGCGCAAAGGAGTTTTACCTGACAGGTGTTTGTGGAAGGCTTACTGATAACATGAACGAAGGGGAAACAATGATAGCGAGCAAAGCCATTCGAGAAGAAGGCACGTCACAACATTATTTACCTGTGCCTGCTGACAGACATATTGTATGTTCTTATGCAGTGGGGATGGAAAAGTTGGCACAAACACTACATATTAAAGCAGGAACTTTTGTTACTACCGATGCGCCCTACAGGGAAACAGCTGGGAAATGTGATTTATGGCGAACTGAAGGTGCTCATATGATAGACATGGAAACATCGGCACTATATGCTTTTGGCAACTTCTACAATATTCAAACCTATGCCTTTGGTGTAGCCGCTGATTCGCTGGCCGGAAACCAGTGGACAATGGCGAAAGATTATGCACACGTGCAAAAGCACCTTTCCACGCTCATAGATAACCTTATAGAAGCCATAAGCCAATGAACCCGGTAATAGTTATTAATGCATATAACAGGCCGGCCAGCCTGCAAAGATTACTTACCAGCCTGAAGCTTTCGAAGCTGGAAGCGGGTATTGATATTGTATTCTCGCTGGAATATGGTGCCCATGCAGATGTAGCGGCACAAGTGAAAAACTTTGAATGGTCCTATGGCGAAAAGACCATTATACAGCAGCCTTCTAGACAAGGGCTGATAGGGCATTTTATGTTTTGTGGCAGCCTTACAGAAAAGTATGGTACCATAATATACCTGGAAGATGACCTGTTTTTAGGCCCTGACTTTTACGTATATGCTAAAAAGATACTGGCTGTATATGGCGAAGAGGAACGACTAGCAGGGTTCTCCTTAAATGCATTATGGTTCAATGGTTATTTACACCTGCCTTTTAAACCAATAGAGGACGGCAACCCTAATTTCTTTCTGCAAGTGCCATGGTACCAGGGACAGATATACACACCTACCCAGTGGGCACACTTTAAAAACTGGTACAACAACTACAAAGGTGTAAACCATGCTTTACAGATACACCCCATATTCAACAACTATCAGCTAACTGATGATTGGTTTCCTGTTAAAACTCAGTACCTAATAGAAACCGGTAAATATTATTGCTTTCCTCGTGGAGCACAATGTGTAAATTTTGGCGATGCCGGAACGCATTTTAAAAACAATACAAATTTCTTCCAGACGGAACTGTCTTTAGGGGTCAATACCCATGCTACGTATACCTCTTTCGATGAAAGCATAGCTGTTTACGACTCTTTTTTTGAACTACTGCCCGAACGGCTAAAACGTTTGGCCCCACATATGGCTACGGTAGATGTTGAGCTAGACCTGCATGGCACTAAAGACTTTAAGAAGATGCAGGCTGAATATGTGCTAACACCTGTTGCGGCAGCAAGCGCAGTAGCAACATATGGGTACGAAATGCGGCCGCAAGAACTGAACATTGTTTATAACGTACCCGGCAATCATTTTCACCTGGCGAGAGTGAAAGATGTGGTGGATTCTCCACGAAGCACTGCCCATTTTTATACGCAGTTTTTCTACCATAACCGGTTTAAGCTGACCTGGAAGCAGCGCTTTAATATATTCTTAAAGAAATAGTTACATGCTCATCTACTGCTTTTCCTGCTTCATCATTTAAATAGTGCAGCAAGTAAGCGTTATCAAAAACTGTTATGTTTTATTGCATTAATTTTATCATAACAGGATTTAGCAGCGCGAGGTATACATGAAGGTATTATTTACACACTCCTATTTTTTAAGGTACGACCCCAAGCAGTGGCGCATCATGCAGCCATATGCGCCATTGGGCACTATATATGCTGCTGCATTGCTCAGGGAGCATGGCTATGATGTGTACCTGCACGATGTGATGTTTGCAGAAGGGCCGGAAACACTGGACCAGTTTTTGCAATCTGTAAAGCCGGATATACTGGCTATATATGATGACGGGTTTAACTACCTCACTAAGATGTGCCTTACCAATATGCGTGAGGCTGCTTTTAGGATGAGTAAGATGGCCAAGCAATATGGCTGTAAGGTGATTGTATCGTCTTCTGATTCTACAGACCATTTTAATAAATACCTGGACCACGGCGCGGATTGCATTATTATAGGTGAGGCCGAAAATACCTTGCTGGAGATAGCTGATATGCTAAAAGCGGGTAAAGTAGAATGGGCCGGCATCAATGGTATAACTTATAGACAAGATGGGCATACCGTACGTACTGCTGCAAGACCGGTAAATACAGACTTAGATAGCCTGCCTTTCCCTGCCTGGGATCTGGTAGATGTAGAAAAATACAGGCAGGCATGGCTGCAAAGCAGTGGCTACTTCTCTATAAACATGGGCACTACACGCGGCTGTCCTTATAAATGTAACTGGTGCGCAAAGCCTATATATGGAAACAGATATAATGCCCGCTCACCGGAAAATGTAGTAAAGGAATTAAAACAATTATACAATAAATATCATTTTGAACACATTTGGTTCTGCGATGATATATTTGGGTTGAAGCCCGGGTGGGTGAAGCGCTTTGCTGATTTGGTAAAAGCTGAAGGCCTGCAGTTCAGATTCAAGATACAGTCGCGTGCCGACCTGTTGCTGAAAGATGAACAAATACAACCATTGGCGGATGCGGGATGCGACAATGTATGGATGGGTGCAGAGAGCGGATCGCAACGCATACTCGATGCCATGGATAAAGGCACAACTACCGAGCAGATAGCTGAAGCTACACGGCTGCTGAAGCAGTATGGCATTAAGCCTGCCTTTTTCCTTCAATTCGGGTACCTGGGCGAAACGATGGAGGATATACAACTGACACTGGAAATGGTAAAGAAGCTGGTGCCTGCAGATATTGGCATCTCTGTATCTTATCCATTGCCCGGAACCAAATTTTACGAAAAAGTACGCGAACAACTGGGAGAAAAAACCAACTGGACCGACAGTGATGAACTGGCACTGATGTTCCGTAATACCTACAAGCCCGATTTTTATAAACAGCTGCATCGCTATGTGCATGCCCTGTTTAGAAAGGCTACGGCAGGGCTAAAGGCTAAAAACATTTTAAAGCACCCCGCGGCATTGAGTATAACAGATACCTATACTGCGCTGAAATGGCCTTATTATTTTATACGGGAAAAGCAGCAGAAAAGATTATTGAAAAAACTATTGTAGTATGCATTCATTGCAGCAGGAAGCAGAAGTAAATGAAGCGTTTTCACGCCAGTCGGGCCATTTTGATGCTATATACGATAGTAACAAAATAACGGTATGGGCAAGGGAACAGGTACGCGAAGAAATACTCCAATACCTGCAACCCAATGCACAGATATTGGAGCTTAATTGTGGTACGGGCACCGATTCTGTATACTTTGCCAAACGCGGTTATAACGTATTGGCTACAGACAATGCAGATGGTATGCTGAAGCAACTGCGTGAAAAAGTAAATGCACTACAACTGAATGACAAGATTGAAACATTGAAATGCTCTTTCAATGAATTAGAACATATTCAAGGCAGGCAGTTCGATTATATCTATTCCAATTTTGGTGGCCTTAATTGTACGCAGCACCTGGAAAAAGTATTGTTCGATATTGAGAAGTTATTAAAGCCCGGTGGCCGGTTCACATTGGTAATCATGCCGAAAGTATGCCCGTGGGATCTGTTAATGCTTTTCAAGGGCTATTTTAAAACGGCCTTCAGAAGGTTCGCCCCAAACGGTACGAGCGCGCACCTTGAGGGTGTGTATTTTCAATGTTATTATTACAACCCTTCTTATGTAACCAGTCGACTACAAAAGAACTTCGAGTTACTGTCTTTAAAATCCTTATCGCTCGCAATACCCCCGCCTTATATAGAGCAGTTTGTAGAAAAACACCCGAAGGCTTTTAAGGTATTGGAGAAAATAGAAAAACGCATCTGTAAAACATATCCTTTCAACAGGTGGGGCGATTATTGCATGATAACAATGCAAAAACGATAAGTAGCTGTTATGATTATTGTAAGCGACCCTTCACTTTATGCTGAAAAGGAATCTCTCTATATCCAGGTAAGGGATAAAGAAGGCCGCGTGATACCCGATAGCGTATTGCTGCAGTTGCCGGATGTTGACGCTACCAGCCCATATAAGCAGGAGTGGGATATAAGAAAACAAAACCTGGAACGCCTGCTAAAATACTTGCGTGCGCGGTTTAAAAATAAAGCTGCTACTATTATAGATATAGGCTGCGGCAATGGATGGATGACACATGCATTGCACGAGCAGGGATATAGCATGCATGGCGTAGACCTTAACCTGACAGAGCTACAACAAGCAGAAAAAGTGTTTGGCACTAATAATACCCTTAAATGGTATTATGCAGACATCATGCAAGATGCATTGCCCATAGCACCTGCAGATATTATACTTTTAAGCGCCAGCTGCCAGTATTTCCCTGATCTATACATATTAACAGAACGATTGCTTCCCATGTTACATGTAAATGGCGAAATACACCTGACTGATTCTATATTTTATGATGATACCGCAGCGGCCCGCCAGCGTAGTGAAGCATATTACAGCAGTATAGGTTTTCCGCAAATGAGCCAATACTATTTTCATCATTCTGTAAAAGACCTGAAAAAAGCAGGCTATAAAAAATTATATCCTGGTTTTTTCAATCGTAGTGTATTGCAATGGTGGTGCCTGGCTAAGTAGCCGGTGCAAGCTGTGCCGGTTGAAATTTCATT
The DNA here is from genome assembly GCA_036406055.1 of Flavipsychrobacter sp. Taxonomy (GTDB): domain Bacteria; phylum Bacteroidota; class Bacteroidia; order Chitinophagales; family Chitinophagaceae; genus Polluticoccus. The sequence continues at coordinate 4,838 of DASWWE010000075.1, forward strand.
TCCTTTAGCACTTTCTTCTGATAATTGAGTGGATGGTTTTTAGATACGTACCATTTCGTTTTCATTGCCAGATCGTATTCATGCATGGGATAATTGCGGCGGTTCCATTTGTAGCGCCACCAGCTATCCGTTAGCTTCATAAGTAGCAGGTTTACCTGCCGGGGCATCAGCACATTCAGCAATCCTTCTGCTATACTTCTCATGAAGCTATTATGATCTTCTGCTACACAGGGTGTTTTATCATCCCAACAAGCATTCGGAAATGTTTTTACCAACCAGCATTTATTGGCGCTGATCAGTTCGCCATGTGTTGCCTTATTGTATACAGGCAAAAGTGTGGCCAGCTCTGTAGCAGTAAAAATGTTTTGTTCTTCTATATGCAATCGCGACTCGTCTATGAAATAGTTCATACAAAACGAATGTTCCCTACCCAACAGAAATGTAACTTTTTTGAACAGGTGCAGAAAAGTGCGGCATATCCACAGGCGCTTTTCATCTGTGATAATGAACAGGTCGATATCTGATTTTTCATTGGCGTACCCTTTCGATAGAGATCCTGATATACAAACACTTTTTACAAAAGGGAAACGGGCTATGAGCCTTGCCGAGCTATACGCTTTAGTCATCAATTGTTGAGCCCGCCATGCACCCTCTTCTCTTCTGTCCACCAGTGTTTCGTCATTCAGCAGCATATAATAGTTACGATGTGTATGTATTAAACCATCTGCTACCATTTCGCCGAGTAGTGATAACAATACTTTTATAGAGATATCCGTACCAAGAAACCTGAAAATTTCTTCGGGATACAGCGGATGCTTAAAATAATGGAAGTACTGAAGCGTTTTAAGAATGGCTTCTTTTACAATTGGTTTTTCCTGGGGTGCCTGCATAGTCCTAGCTCTTTAAAGCTTCAGAAAAAAAGTGTGGGCAAAGGATAAACTTAGGTATTAACGGAAGGGTATAAAGAATGGCAATTGATAAACAGCGGACAATAAAAATACGGTATTCTAACTATATCAGCACATATCGGGCCAATTTTTCCCGACGAATCGGTATGTTTTTTGAACATTGTGTAAATACATTTTATTTTTACCACAAATACACGCTATGCAAACCACGCCAGCAGGCAATTCTGATAAAGATTTTCAATCGCAAACCCAATCTATATACTATAAGACTATAAAGCTGATACACCTGTTCTTTGTAAGTATCCGCAGGAATATTGTATTGTTCATTGTATGTATGATGATAGGCATTACACCTATGCTTATCAAGTATAGTAACGATGCCGGTTATTACAAGGCTTCTTTTACTGTGATGTATGATGAACTGGTACGTAAAATATATGGTGACAGGCTGGCTAAAATAAATACACTGGTAAGCAGGAAGCAATATGATAAAGTGGCTACTATACTGCAGGTGCCTTTAGAAACAGCTAAAACACTGGCCCATGTTGAAGGTACAAATATACTTGGCGAAGACCTGCGCAAAGACCTGAATACAGACCGCATACCCTTTATGGTGAACATCACAGTGGACGATAGCAGCAAGGTACGGAAACTACAGGATGGCATCATGCTATTCCTGGAAACAGGTAATGAGTATATGGCCGATAGAAAACGGGTGAAATTGCTTGAAAACCAGGAAGAGCTGAACTATATAGATAAAGAAATGCGTGCTATCGATAGTCTTAGCAGCAGGGGCATTATAGTTGGCAATGCTGCTACCACTAACCTTGATGATAAAACGGAGAAAGCCCCTAGCTCCACCTTTGAATTTTCTTATGAGTTATATAAGCGTAAACAAGAATTGCTCCGCAAACAACGGATGCCATCGGGGCTGGTGGTGATAGATGATGCCATCGTATCTACTGCTGCTCAAAAATCAATTGTCATATTTTTAGCCATCGGCATTGCTTTAGGCCTGTTCTTATATACAGTTTTGGCAGCCTTTGTGATACCGGCTATAAAATTCAAAGATTAACGTATTTCCTGGCATAGCTCTACCAACATGCCATTTGTAGTTTTAGGGTGCAGGAAACAAACCAGTTTGTTATCTGCACCTTTTTTGGGTGTTTCATTCAGCAGTTCAAAGCCCAGCGCTGCCAGTCGTTTCATTTCTGCTTCGATATTTTCTACTTCAAAGGCTACGTGGTGTATACCTTCGCCTTTTTTAGATATAAATTTTTCTATAGGGCTACCTTCTTTAGTAGCCTCCAACAGCTCTACTTTCGATTCACCAATATTGAAAAAAGCGGTATTCACACCTTCTGACTCCACTGTTTCCGACTTATAGCACGGAGTATTAAGCAGTTGTTCGAAAAGTGGAATGGAGGCAGCGAGATCTTTTACTGCAATACCTAAGTGTTCTATACGCAACATTTGAGATAGCTTTTACAAATAGACATATTAACAGCTAATATGCTATTTATTGCCCCAAAATAGCACAATTGGCTTAACTTTGTCGAAATTAAACAGAGGGTTATAATATTATGGAATTAAAATTGCCCATATATCTGGACAATAACGCTACAACACCATGCGATCCACGCGTGGTGGATGCAATGCTGCCTTATTTCACCGAAAAATTTGGCAATGCTGCCAGCCGCAACCACTCTTTTGGGTGGACTGCTGAAGAAGCTGTAGATTATGCACGTGAACAGGTAGCTAAACTTATTGGTGCGGATCCTAAGGAAATCATATTCACTTCCGGTGCTACAGAAGCAGATAACCTGGCAATAAAGGGAGTATTTGAAATGTATGCATCGAGGGGTAACCATATCATTACCTGTACTACAGAGCATAAAGCTGTGCTGGATACCTGCAAGCATATTGAAAAACTGGGCGGACAGGTTACTTACCTGCCGGTAGCTGCCGATGGCCTGATAGACCTGAATGAGCTGGAAAAAGCCATTACAGATAAAACGATATTGATAGCCATTATGTATGGCAATAACGAGATAGGCGTGATACAGCCCATCCGTGAAATAAGTAAAATAGCCCGTAAGCATGGTGTACTGTTTTTTACAGATGGCACACAGGCAGTGGGTAAAGTACCTGTGGATGTGAATGCGGATGGCATAGACCTGATGGCCTTCAGCGCACACAAAATGTATGGCCCTAAAGGCGTGGGTGCATTGTATGTACGCCGTAAAAGCCCACGTGTAAAGGTAACTGCCCAGATGGATGGCGGAGGCCACGAGCGTGGTATGCGCAGCGGTACTATGAATGTACCCGGCATAGTAGGCTTTGGTAAGGCATGCGAAATATGCATGAATGAAATGGAAGCCGAAGGGCAACGCCTGAGCAAAATGCGCGACAGGCTGGAAGCGGGCCTGATGCAGCTGGAAGAAGCATATGTGAATGGCAACCGTGAACATCGCTTACCACACGTAGCTAATATATCATTTAAATATGTAGAGGGCGAAGGCCTGATGATGGGCTTTAATAAAGATATTGCCCTTTCAAGCGGTTCGGCTTGTACATCTGCATCTCTGGAGCCTTCTTATGTGCTGAAAGCACTGGGCCTGGGCGATGACCTGGCACATAGCTCACTCCGTTTCGGCCTGGGCCGTTTCACTACCGATGAACAAATTGATTATACCATCAAAGCTATATCGGAAACAGTACTGAAGCTGCGCGAAATGAGCCCGCTGTGGGAAATGTTTAAAGAAGGTATAGATCTGAACTCGATAGAGTGGGCACACCATTAATCACTACACACTCCAATTAAAAACAATATAATCATGGCATATTCAGAAAAATTAATAGATCACTATACGCACCCCAAGAATGTGGGTACGCTTGATAAAAGCAAGACCAATGTTGGTACCGGCCTGGTAGGTGCCCCTGAATGCGGCGACGTTATGCGCCTGCAGATAGAGGTAGACGAAACTACCGGCGTTATCAGCGATGCTAAGTTCAAAACATTTGGTTGCGGTTCTGCTATCGCGTCATCATCACTGGCTACAGAATGGCTGAAAGGTAAGACTGTAGACCAGGCGCTAACGATAGATAATATGGATATCGTAGAAGAACTGAACCTGCCTCCTGTAAAAATTCACTGCTCTGTACTGGCAGAAGACGCTATCAAAGCGGCTATCAACGACTACCGTGTAAAGAACGGTATGCCTGCACTGGAGCTTGAAGAGAAAAAACATTAATAAAAATCAGGACAATCAAGCTTATAAGTGGTTTAGCATTAGCGGATTAAGAGTGGTGAGAAGGTAATAAATTGGCCACTTCCATAAATCTTATTGTATGATATATATTAGTGAGAAGGCAAAAGAAAAGATTCACCAGCTGCGCAAAGACGCTGAGTTGGATGATACATACTTTCTGAGGGTAGGCGTAGTAGGTGGCGGTTGTTCAGGCCTGTCGTACAAGCTCGATTTCGATAACGAGTCTCAACCCAACGACCAGGTATTTGAAGACCATGGAATAAAACTGGTTACAGACCTGAAGAGTTTCCTGTACCTGTGCGATACTACGCTTGAATTTTCAGATGGCCTGAATGGTAAAGGCTTTCACTTTAGCAACCCTAATGCCAGCCGCACCTGCGGTTGTGGTGAAAGTTTTTCTGTATAATTATAAAGCAATTTATAATAAACAATAAAGGCAGCCGGTTGGCTGCCTTTATTGTTCCAGTTCATGTATTGTTTCGGTTTTCCCGTTTATTTCCTTTATTACTTCGTCCAGGTTTTCGGCGGCTTCCATAATGCCTTCCAGCACTTGTTCATTAATAGGGTCTGCCGCATTTTGTTTATTAAATAGCTGTATCAATCCCATAATAGTAGCCACAGGGCTGCGCACTTTGTGCGATTGTATCCAGGCTATGTCTTTCAGCTTCTGGTTTTGCAGCTGTATTTTCTGTATGTACAGACGCTGCTCTGTTACATCCTGCAATGTACCGTTTATGGTATGTATCAGCCCATCATTGTTCAGCGTTACTTCACCGCGCACCAACAGGTGCTTCAATTCATTCTTGCCGGTTACAATGCGGCAATAGAAATCGGGAAACAGCTTTTTGATAAAGATGGTATCTATCATCTTTTCCAGATGTTTCACATCTTCCGGGTATATCAGTTGGGTAAAGTTGGAATGATTAAATTCTTTATCCTCCGGCATATCGAAGATATATTTCGATGCTTCCGACATGGTTACTTTCTCATTCATCACATCCCATTGTATATAAGCCAGTTTGGCTATTTTCTCTGCATCCAGCAGCAGTGCATTCTTTTCTTTTATTTCCTCCTCTACCTTTTTCCGGTTGTTTATTTCAGTTTCCAAATCTTCCTGCGAGCGGAGTGAAAAAGCCACCGGCAGCATTTTAAATACATAGAATACCGTTACCCAGCTGATAACACCCGTTATAAAGCGCATCAAGGCACTGAACCTGTACACCGGCAGCCAAAACATAAGTGCATCTACAAAATAGGTAGCACCGCAGGTAAGTATAAAGGCAGCAAAGAGAAAATAGAGTTTATTGAACCGTACCTTCTGACGCTTGGTGACAACGTAGAACAATATGAGCAGGGGTATGACAAAATAGGCCGACCATACCATCAAGTCGCTGATGATATACAACCACCCGTGGAACTTTGTCCAGCTTCCGCTGCGCCAAAACGAGCGGAAGTCTGCATGTTCAAACAGGTTTTTAAAGAAATGCCTGATGTCGTTCACCGTATGCGTTTAAAACTTAGGGGTTCGGAATACACGAAGGTAAAAAAG
>DASWWE010000076.1:0-10450 GCA_036406055.1 Flavipsychrobacter sp.
ATAATTTCAGCATCGGTCAGTATGCCGCTTTCTATAATGATTTTAATGATCCTGCCCGTTTCATGTACTCTATCCGTGCAGGCGGCCACTTCTTTATGCAGGTAATCCCAATTTTGCTCTTTTACGGCAGCTATGTTGTGCACCATGTCTATTTCATCCGCACCGGCAGCCAGGGCTTCATCTATCTCCTGCAGTTTCGATGCTATAGTGCTATAACCCATGGGGAAGCCTACGACAGTAGCCACTTTTACAGCGCTGCTTTCCAGCATGGTTTTGGCCTGTGCTACGAAATATGGGGGAACGCAAACGGCTGCGAAATGATGCGTTAAAGCATCCTCACACAGCCGTTTTATATCGCCACTTGTAGTGGTTGGTTTCAGTATCGTATGATCGATGTACGAGGCAATATCCTGCATTACAGGCTTTTTACTATTTCCTTTGCAAACTCACTTGTTTTCAGCAAAGTAGCATCGTTCATCAGGTTGTAGAAGTCTATCGTTACACGTTTGCGCATAATGGTAGTGCGCAGTGCTTCCAGTATGCAGTTGGCAGCTTCTTTCCAGCCCATATATTCCAGCATCATTACACCGCTCAGCAGCAGCGATGATGGGTTCATGGTATCTGTATTGGCAAAGCGTGGGGCCGTACCGTGCGTAGCTTCAAACACCGCATAGCCTGTTTTGTAGTTGATGTTGGCACCCGGTGCTATGCCTATGCCACCTACAGCCGCCGCTAATGCATCTGATATATAGTCGCCATTCAGGTTCAGCGTAGCTACTACTGAATAGTCTTTAGGGGCCAGCAGTATTTGCTGCAGAAAGTTATCAGCGATCACATCTTTTATTATCAGTTTGCCGCTTGCTTCCGCACTCTTTATTTCTTCATTGGCAGCTTCTTCCCCTTTTTCTTTCTTCGCTTTTTCCCACTGCTCCCAAGTGTACACTTTATCGCCAAATTCACGTGTAGCTACTTCATAGCCCCATGTTTTGAAGCCCCCTTCGGTAAACTTCATGATGTTGCCTTTATGCACCAGCGTTACCGATGGCCTGCGATGCTCCAGTGCGTACAGGATAGCGGCACGTACCAGGCGTTCTGAACCTTCTTTAGATACCGGTTTGATACCGAATGAAGATGATTCAGGGAAACGTACTTTTTTAGAAACACCCATTTCATTCGTCAGGAAATCGAGCATTTTCTTTGCCTCGGGCGTACCTTCTTTAAATTCGATACCTGCATAGATGTCTTCTGTATTCTCACGGAAGATAACCATGTCTACATTCTCAGGATGACGTACCGGTGAAGGCACTCCCTGGAACCATTGTACAGGACGTAAACAAACGTAAAGATCCAGCTCCTGGCGCATAGCCACGTTCAGCGAACGGATACCACCGCCAACAGGTGTAGTTAATGGTCCCTTTATAGATACGATATATTCTTTAGCAGCTTCCAGTGTTTCAGCAGGCAGCCATTCGCCTGTCTGGTTAAAGGCTTTTTCACCGGCCAGTATTTCTTTCCACTCTATTTTGCGTTTGCCGCCATAGCATTTTTCCACCGCAGCATCCAGCACTATACGGCTGGCGCTCCAAACATCTGGGCCTATACCATCCCCTTCTATAAACGGTATAATAGGATTTTCCGGCACGTTCAACAGGCCATCAGCGCCCATTGTTATTTTTTGTGGAGTCATTGTTTAAGTCTTTCGGTTACGCGCGCGAAGCTAAGGCAAGAATGCCGAAATTGGAAAACAACAGGCGTTAAACTTTATGAAATGGATTACATTGAAAGATTTTCAATGTTTACTCCCGGCCTTTTTCCAGCATAAAACCGAAAGAGGAGCCAACGCCCAGTGCACTGCGAACGGTTACGGTTTGGCCATGTGCTTCTATGATGTGTTTAACTATGGCAAGGCCCAGGCCTGTGCCGCCAATTTCACGGCTACGGCTACGGTCGGCGCGATAGAAGCGCTCGAAGATGCGTGGCAAGTGTTCTTCTGCTATACCCGGCCCATCATCCGATATTTCAACGTATACATGGTTTTCATCTACTTCATAAAAGCCTGCGGTGATAGTGCCGCCTTCATTGCCATATTTAATGCTGTTTTCTATCAGGTTCACCAGTACTTGTTTTATTTTTGGTTTGTCAGCATATACGTCTAATGTGCGTTCGGTGCCTTTCTTTATTAGCAGTTGAATGTTTTTATCCTTTGCCTTCAGCGATAGCTCTTCATACACATCTTTCACAAGGTCTTGTATGCAGAAAGACTCCTGTATGATAGGTATGCGGCCCGATTCCAGTTTGGATATCTCATCCAGGTCATCCAGCAGGCGCACCAGCCTGTCGATGCCTTTGGTAGCATTGGTAAGAAATTTTCGATTGACATTGGGGTCTTCAAGTGCACCGTTGAGTAGTGTGTCGACATAGCCTTGTACGGTGAATACCGGTGTACGCAGTTCATGCGCCAGGTTCATCAGGAACTCTTTACGGAACTGCTCATTGGCGCGCAGCATTTCTATTTCGTCTTTTTTCTGTGTGGCCCAGCGCTGCACATCTTCGCTTACTTCTTCAATAGATTTTTGCGGCAGTATGTTGTTGTAGAAAAACTCTTCCTTTTTGCTGGCCTTTATCTGGTAGATGAACTTGTATATCAGCTTAATCTTCCTGTAGATGAAGCGTTGCAGCGTATAGTAGTAAAGCCAGTAAACAATGATGAAAGTAACTATAAATACGATGAGCGGCATATACCACTCGGCGCGTACTAAAAGGCTTAAAAGTGCATTGGCGGTGGCTATTATCAGCGCTGTAATAGACGACAAAAGCCGTGGAGACAGATTTTTGGTTTTGAGCACTGATGACATAGCAGTCTAAACTACGCCATTTCAAACTTATAACCTACGCCTTTTACGGTTGTTATAAGGTCTATGCCTATCTTCTGGCGTATTTTACGGATGTGTACATCTATGGTACGGTCGCCTACGATAACATCGGTACCCCATACGCGCTGCAGTATTTCATTACGCAGAAATACACGGCCGGGTTTTGATGCCAACAGGGATAGTAGCTCAAACTCTTTTTTGGCAAGAATGATCTCGTTGCCTTTGTATGTAACGGTAAATTTGGTCTTGTTTATCTCCAGGTCGCCGAAGCTCAGTTTCTGGTCTTGCTCATCATCCTTGCGGAAACGGCGCAGTGCTGTGCGGATGCGGGTAGCCAGCAGTTCAGGTTTAATAGGCTTGGCGATGTAATCATCTGCACCTATTTTCAACCCTTCTATTTCCGATTTTTCGTCGCTGAGTGCAGTCAGGAATATGATGGCCGTTTCTTCAAACTCCGGCATCTGGCGCAGCTCTTTTATCGTTTGCAGCCCATCCTTGTTAGGCATCATGATATCGAGCAGTATCAGGTCGGGATGAAAGTCTTTTGCTTTTCTGATGGCTTCTACACCATCCCTTGCAGTAGAGATCAGGTAACCTTTTCCTTTCAGGTTATAGCTGATGAATTCAACTATATCCGGTTCGTCATCGACAATTAGTATCTTGCCAGGTAATACTTCCATATGGTCTTCTAAATCCGGCACAATATTAAAGCTATGGTTGTGAACTAAAAAGGAATGCTGCATTATGTAATTGTTAACAATGATACATAATGCAGCATTCCTGCTGTATGCTATAAAGATAGCTATTTTTTGTTAGCGCAATGTAACATTGCCACCACCAATTTTATAGCCGTCATTATACAGTTCTATGTTGTAAGTGCCTTTCTTAAAATCGTTATCCTGGTTCCAGTCTACGATCACATTTTTTACCGGCTGGTTCGTTTGCAGGTCTACTTGTTTCACCAGCGTATAGTTCAGCGGGCGGCCTTCAGCGTCGGTAGTTACGCCAGAGCCATAAGCTGCATTGCTCAGCAATTGGCCTTCAGGGCTGCTGATGCGCAGGTGCACATCTTTCTTGCCGCTTTCTGCTATGCGGTTCTCGTCTATGTCAAACATGATGCGCATGACATCTGTTCTCCCTGCTTTGCTGGTTTCTTTTTCTTTCTTACCACCACGACGCAGGTCTATCGGCATCATGCGAATGTTAGATGCATGCAATACTGCACCCATGCGTACTTTTTGCTGCAAGCCCACGTTTTGTGTTACAGCAGAATCACGTTCTTTTGTTATGATCGTGTTTGTGTTGGTAAGGTTGGTGTTTTCTGCTTCCAGTTGTGCTATACGCTCTTCGTATGTTTTTGTTTTTTCATTCAGTTCAGCTATCAGCCTTTTAGCTTTGCCCAGGTCGGCAGCCGTAGCATTCTTGTTTTTTACGATGTTATCTATTTGCTTGCGCAGCTTAGCTATTTCGCCATTCTGATCTGTGATAACACTGTCCATCTGGGTGTTCTTGGAAACGAGCTCATCCAGGCGTGCCAATGCGGCGTTATATTCGCCTTCTACAGCCTTACGCGATGAATCGGATTCATTGAACTGGGTAGTAGTACTGTCCAGTTGCGAAGCCATTTTGCTGCGGCTGCTGAACAGGTATATGTTGGTACCCAGCAGTACAGCTATGATACCTATATACAGCCATGTATTGTTTTTTTTGGGTGGCTGAGGTTGAACGGGTTTTAGCGGTGTGCCTTGCGGCGTTGGATTTGCTTGTTCTTGACTCATATATAATTGATATTGGTTAGTTTATTACTTTCGATAACAAATATAATTATCGTTTTTGATGGATTACTTAAAACACATCCTGTTTGTCGATATAGAAACCGTGCCATTAATGCCTGATTATCATTCTTTAACAGAACGTTTGCAAATGGAATGGGACAAGAAATCGCGGTATTTAAAGAGCAATCAGGTTGAAAATGCAGACCCATCCATGCTTTTTTCTGAACGCGCCGGTATCTTTTCTGAATTTGCCAGGGTGGTGTGCATTGTAGTGGGCAGCCTGCAGCAAAACGGGGAAGTGTGGAAGCTGAGGTTAAAATCGGTAACAAATGAGGAGGAAGCTACGTTATTGCGCGATTTTGTGGAGCTGTTGGGTAAAGTATTGCAATTCTATCCGAATACTGTTTTCTGTGGCCACAATATCAAGGAGTTTGATATTCCCTTCCTGTGCCGCAGGATGATCATCAATGGTATTGCCCTGCCCGAAATGATGCAACTGAGTGGCAAAAAGCCATGGGAAGTGAATCATATAGACACGATGGATATGTGGCGCTTTGGCGATTATAAGCATTTTACTTCATTGTCTTTGCTGGCAGAGGTATTAGGAATACCTTCGCCCAAAGATGATATGGATGGCAGCATGGTGGCCGATGTTTTCTGGAAAGAGAAAGACCTGCCACGCATAGCCAGGTATTGTATGCAGGATGTATTGACGACCGCGAAAGTGTACCTGCACCTGAAAGGCTTGCCCCACATCCATCCCGAACCGGTATACGTGACAGAATAATATTATGACGGCAGAATTCAAGAAGCTGGTACAATCGTTAGAGGCGAAGCAATATGCACCTGTTTACCTGGTAGATGGCGAAGAGCCATATTACCTGGATATGATAACGCAATATTTTGAGGAAAAGATACTGCAGCCTCATGAAAAGGATTTTAACCTGATGGTGCTGTATGGTAAAGATGTGGAGTGGGCCGATGTGGTGAATGCCTGCCGCAGGTTTCCCATGTTTGCCGAAAGGCAGGTGGTAATACTGAAAGATGCAGCCCAGATGCGTTCGTTGAACGAACTGGCAGGATATATAGCCAATCCTTCGCCTACTACCATTTTCCTGATAGAGCACCGCTTTAAGAAGGCCGATGGTCGTAGCAAGATGTTGAAAGATGTAAAGGCAAAAGGTGTGCATTTTACATCTGAAAAAGTGAAGGATGATCATATGCCGGGGTGGATACAGGGATATGGCCGCGAGATAGGATTTACAGTAGGGGAGCGGGAATCGCAAATACTGGCTACCTACCTGGGTAACGACCTGCAGAAGATAGCCAATGAAATAGAGAAGGTGCGCATCAACGTGCCTAATGAACCTGCCCTGACGGCAGAAATGATACAGAAATACATCGGCATCAGTCGAGAGTATAATGTGTTTGAATTTCCCGAAGCACTGACATCTGGTGATAAGGATAAGCTGTATCGCATGCTGGCCTATTTTGTAGCCAATCCTAAATCGGCACCGATGGTGTTGATGATAGGTTCTTTTTACAGCCATTTCAATAAGCTGTATCAGGCCAATTTCCTGCATCAAAAAACCGAAAAGGAAATAAATGCAGTATTAGGGTGGGGTGGACGTAAGATACTGGAGATAGCGCGTCACTGGCCTTTACACAAAGTGGAGTATTGCATGATGCTACTGGGAGAATACAGCGCACGTGCCGTAGGTATAGACAGTAATGTGGCGGATACAGAACTGCTAAAGGAAATGGTAGGTAAAATGGAAGCTGCTTAAAGCAGGGCGTGCATGGCTGCTGCTTTATCTTTTTGCAGCTGCTCTTTCAATGCATCCAGCGATGGGAATTTTACTTCATCGCGCAAGCGTTGCACAAATATGATCTCTACCATTTCATTATAGATATCCTCATTAAAGTCGAAGAGGTGCGCCTCTATGTGCAGTATCAATTCATTGCTTACGGTAGGGCGGTTGCCTATGTTCAGCATGCCGTTATAGGCTTGGCCTTTCCATTGTAGCTGTACGGCATACACACCTTTTTCAGGTATCAATTGGTCGGCATCCTGTGGCTGCACATTGGCAGTAGGGAAGCCAATGGTCCTGCCCAGCTTAGCTCCTGATATAACCGTACCCGTAATGCTATAATGCCTGCCCAGCATTTGAGTTGCCTCACTTACATGCCCCGCCTGTATGGCATTGCGTATTTTGGTAGAGCTTACAGCAGCTTCTTCTATCAGTTGCGCCGGTATTTCATATACGGTATAACTATGTGTAGCTGCATACTTTTTCAGCAAGTCTATGTCTCCCGCGCGGTCGTGCCCAAAGCGGTGATCGTATCCAATAACAATGGCTTTGGGCTTGAATTTTGCTACAAGGAAATCTTTGATGTACGCTTCAGCAGAAAGGCCTGCAAAGGCCTGGGTAAAGGGTGCAACAACTACATGGTCTACCCCTTCATTCAATACCAGTTGCAGCTTCTGTTCCAGCGGGGTCAGTATTTTTAATGGCTGGTCAGGTGCAATCAGTTTGCGCGGGTGTGGTTCAAAGGTGATGAGGATGCTTTCACCGCCCGCTTCTTTTGCATGCTTTACTATTTGCTGCAAAATAACTTTATGCCCCATGTGCACACCATCGAAGGTGCCTATAGTAATGACTGCATCTTTGAATGCAGGTAGCGTATCGGTATTGTAGAAAATGGCCATTTGCGTCGCAAAGGTAGCAAGTTAGGCAAAAGAAAAGAGCCTCCATAAAGAGGCTCTATCTGTATTATTTTATACTCATCAGTATCTCGTAAAATTTGTAGCAGTCTTCGTAAGTATTGTAAAGCGGCACAGGTGCTACACGTATCACGTTTGGTTCTCTCCAGTCGCCTATTACGCCATTGGCAGTGAGTGTTTCAAACACTTCCTTGCCCCTTTCGTCAAACAGCATGGAAAGCTGGCAGCCACGTCGGTGGGCATCTGTCGGGGTGATGATCTCGAATGGTAAATGTGTTATCTGCCTTAATAGCCATTCCAGGTAGGCTGTCAGGCGTTCGCTTTTTTCACGCAGGGCTTTCATGCCGGCCTTATCGTATATATCCAACGATGCATTGTGGGCCACCATATTGAATACGGGCGCATTGCTCATTTGCCAGCTGCCGGCATTATTCTGCGGTACAAACCCCTTTTCCATTTTAAAGCGGGTGGCTTCGCTATTGCCCCACCAGCCGCCCAGGCGGAATATTTTGGGGTTGCTGTAGTGATGTTCGTGTACATAGATACCACCCACACCGCCGGGGCCTGAGTTCAGGTATTTATAAGAGCACCAGCATGCAAAGTCGATATTCCAGTCGTGCAGTTGCAGGGGTACGTTACCCACCGCATGCGCCAGGTCATATCCCGCATAGGCACCTACACGGTGTGCTGCCTGTGTTATTTTCGCCAGGTCGAAGAATTGCCCGGTATAGTAATTAACCCCACCCAGCATTACCAATGCAAGGCTGTCGCCTGCATCTTCTATTGCCTGTAGTATGTCTTGCTCTTCTATAATGTGTTCACCTTCGCGGGGGGCTATTTCTATAATAGCATCTGCAGGGTCGTAGCCATGCATGCGCACCTGTGTTTCCACAGCATATTGGTCGGAAGGGAAAGCACCTGCTTCCATCAGTATCTTATAGCGCTTACCCTCCGGCCTGTAGAAGGATATCATCAACAGGTGCAGGTTAACGGTAAGCGTATTGGTAGCAACTACCTCATCGGGTTTTGCGCCTACTATTTTGGATAACCTTTCATTGAATAACCGGTGGTAAGAGAACCAAGGATTACGCGCCTGGAAGTGCCCCTCTACGCCATACTTCGCCCAGTCTTCCAGCTCCTGTTCCATCAGGTAGGCCACACTCTTAGGTTGAAGCCCTAATGAGTTTCCACAAAAATAATATACATCCCGTCCTTCGTGTTGGGGAATGCGGAAACGCTCACGAAAGGGATAAAGTATATCTACTTCATCCTGCTCCCGGGCATAAGTTAATGTGGCTTCAAAACCTTGCATCTCTCGTAATTGGATTTGTGCGCAAAAATAACTTTTGCAATTAAAAAAGCGTTAAAACGGAGAATAAAGTTTGCAGACTTGGCACGGTTTATATAAATGCTTATTTCTGAGACCAAAATTAATTATATGAAAAAGTTTTTGTTACTGTCAGCATTGTTTATCGGATCATTATTTACACAACAGGCCAGCGCACAGGCAGGTTCTGCAGGCTTGGGCCTTCGTGCTACGCCGGATGGTGGTGGTTTTACTGCCAAAGTATTCATGAATAAATTCCTGGCTTTTGAAGGCCAGCTGAATGCCGGTGGCATCATGGGGTTGGAAGGCGAAAGCTTCAATGCCGTAGGCCTGCTGGAGTTTCATATCATACTGCCCGATCCATCCTGGCGCATTTTTATGGGTGGCGGTTTGCATGGTGGTGTTTGGGACCGCGGCTGGCGCTATGTAGATGATGAGCGCCGCTGGATGGATGATAACCGTGCCATATTTGGCGTATCCGGTATAGGTGGTGTAGAATACGTATTCAAAAAGATACCACTGGGCCTGAGTGCCGATATTAAACCCGCTATCAACTTTGTGAGTGAAGTAGATTTCTTCCCGCACAATATGTTTGGCCTGAGTGCCCGTTTCTATATGGGACGACGCATATAATATTCACCTTTATTAAATACCCGTTCACCGACGGGCAAAAGACGCTGACCGATGGTGGCGTCTTTTGTATATTAAGAAACATTACTTTTGGCTAAAATTATCCGACAATGAAAAAAGGTTCTCTTCTATTAATGGTTTTACTAGGCTTGCTGCTTATAGGCGGTTGCATGACCTGCAATGTGCAGAAATCGCTGGTGACACTGGATGAAAACTCTAAGAGCAAGTGGGGAGAAGTACAAAACCAATATCAACGCCGTGCCGACCTGATACCCAACCTGGTAAATACAGTGAAGGGTGCTGCCAATTTTGAACAAAAGACGCTGACCGATGTGATCAATGCCCGTGCAAAGGCTACATCTATACAAGTGAACCCCGATAACCTGACCCCTGAAAAGCTACGCGAGTTTCAAAGTGCGCAGGGTGAGCTGAGCCAGGCACTGGGCAGGCTAATGGTGGTATCAGAAGCATACCCCGAACTGAAAGCTAACCAAAACTTTCTGGCCTTGCAAGACCAGCTGGAAGGTACTGAAAACCGTATAACCGTAGCCCGTAAGAACTTTAACGATGCGGTGCAGGAGTATAATACCAAGCTGCGCATTTTCCCCAATAACATATTTGGTGGCATGATGGGCTTCACTGCCAAGGGTATGTTTGAAGCAGACGCTTCAGCACAGAAAGCACCACAGGTACAGTTTTAAATAAAAGGAACGGCAAAGCATGTTCTCACTATTCAAAAAGAAGCCACTACTTAGCCCTGCGCAGCAGGAGCAGGTAGTGGCTTGTATACGCAATGCTGAAAGCAAAACCACGGGGGAGGTGCGTGTGTATGTAGAAAGCAAGTGCAGCTACGTAGATGCCATGGACCGTGCCTGGGAACTTTTCGTGCTGCTGGGAATGGCGGAAACCGAGCGGCGCAATGCCGTACTGGTGTACCTGGCTATTGATGACCACCAGTATGCCATAGCCGGTGATAAAGAGATATATGAGAAGGCGGGTGGCCCTGTGTTTTGGGAGGCTGCCGCCCAGCACCTGAAAGACCACCTGAAGCGCGGTGAGATAGCCACAGGGCTTTGCACCTGTGTAAATGAGCTGGGCGATGCGCTGGCCACGCACTTCC
>DASWWE010000077.1:0-2787 GCA_036406055.1 Flavipsychrobacter sp.
CCATGGCAACTGATGAAGCCTACGATGTTACCATTGTCTTCGGCTACTAAGTATATGGTATTAGGGAAATCTACTGCCGATTCAAACAGTTCGTCAAACAATACAGCGTTGTTTACACGTTCTGTCAGTTGCGAAAGCAACCTGTAAACAGACGTGCCATCGGCAGCTACAGCATGGCGGATAATGATGTTATCCATATCAGGAACGTTTATGCAGCGATATTAGGCCAATCCCAGCAATACTACCATTAACTCATCTTTAATTAATTGTGACTTACTGCTCTTTAAAGAAAGCTGCTGTTTCCTTTATCAGTTTCTCCCAGGAACCTGGCTGGCTAAAGCCATGATCGTTATTTGCATATATACTCAGCTTTTCTTTTATGCCTTTGTTTTTCAGCAGGGTGTGCAGGTTACGTGTATTATGCAGATTATACTCTACTTCACCCGGTGTGTTGAGCACTACATTATTTGCTGGAAAAATGCTAATGGTGGGCTTACCGCCGTTTCTGTTGGCTACCCAATAGGGGCTGATGGCCATATATGCCAGGTTATTGGCTGTTTTAGGTTCTGCGCCGGATGCGCGGTGTAACAACTCTAGGTAACGTGGGTCTTGCATTGTTAGCACTGAATCGTGTGGTATGCTTAAGTCGGTAATACCGGCCCAGTTAGCACAGGCTCTTACATTGATATTCTTCTCACCGTAAGTGTATAGCATGGAAAGTATAGCGCCTGCGCTATGCCCAGCCATATATATTTTTCCTGTACCTGAATGCCATTGCGCCGCCATGCCCTTATATTTGGCCAGGCTGGCATGTACATCATTCAGCTCATCGCTCACTTTTATGGCACTGTTCATACGCACAGGTGGCGTTTGTAGCAACCCTGTAGTATCTACCAACCGGTGCGATATATTTACGGCAACAAAGCCTTCATTGCGAAACAATTTGGCTTGCGTAGTAAAGTCTTCTTTCACACCCGCCACAAAGCCGCCGCCATGTATCATAATGACCACCGGCGTTTGTTCATTATAGTTATCAGGAAAATACACATCCATCTTTTGCAGTGGATGGTCACCATATGCCACATTCAACTCTTCGCGGGCTGGATATATAGGCAGATTGCTGCCTGTTGATGTATTATTAGAGTGCGTGGTCTTATCCTTCTTACAGGCTGGTAATGATACTGTTATTGCAGATAATAGTAACGGAACAAATAAATGGCTCAGTTGTTTCATGGGCTTGCATTTTCATAATGCCTGAAAAACCGTACCACTCCTGGTAGAAACAAAAAGCCCCGCTTGTAGCGGGGCTTTGATATCAGTAGTGTTACTAATCTTAGTTTTTGAACTGAGGTATCAGGTCTTGTGCCATTTTTACCATCTTAGCCAGTCCGTCTTCAGGCAGGTTACCTTTTTTGAATTCAGCCAGCAGGTCAGGCATTTTCAGCTCCATCTCGCGGATGAATGCTTCTTCAAAAGCTCTTACATTTTTCACAGGCACTTCGCGTATCAGGTTGTTAGTACCCAGGTAGATGATAGCTACTTGTTTTTCTACGCTATATGGTGCAAACTGTGGTTGTTTCAGGATCTCCACGTTACGGCTACCTTTATCCAGTACTACTTTCGTAGCGGCATCCAGGTCACCACCAAATTTAGAGAACGCTTCCATCTCACGATACAGCGCCTGGTCCAGTTTCAGGGTACCGGCTACTTTCTTCATCGATTTGATCTGGGCGCTACCACCCACACGGCTTACTGATATACCTACGTTGATGGCAGGACGGATGCCTGACAGGAACAGGTTAGACTCAAGGAATATCTGGCCATCTGTGATAGAGATCACGTTCGTTGGGATGTATGCAGATACGTCACCCGCTTGTGTTTCAATGATAGGTAATGCTGTCAGCGATCCGCCACCTTTTACCAGGTGTTTGATGCTATCCGGCAGGTCATTCATCGTTTTAGCGATCTCATCGTTATTGATAACTTTCGCTGCACGCTCCAGCAGGCGGCTGTGCAGGTAGAATACGTCACCAGGGTAAGCCTCACGGCCCGGCGGGCGACGCAGCAGCAGGGATACCTCACGGTATGCTACCGCTTGTTTCGACAGGTCATCATAAACTACCAGTGCAGGACGTCCGGTATCACGGAAGAACTCACCTATCGCAGCACCGGCAAATGGTGCGTAGAACTGCAGCGGAGCCGGGTCGGCAGCAGGTGCAGCTACGATGGTAGTGTATGCCATAGCACCATTCTCTTCCAGTGTTTTCATCACACCGGCGATGGTAGATGCCTTCTGGCCTATCGCTACATATATACAGTAAACAGGCTTACCTGCTTCGTAAAATTCTTTTTGGTTGATGATGGTATCCAGGCAGATGGCAGTTTTACCCGTCTGACGGTCACCGATAACCAGCTCACGCTGTCCGCGGCCGATGGGTATCATCGCATCTACCGCTTTCAAACCCGTTTGCAGTGGCTCTTTTACCGGCTCACGGAAGATAACGCCCGGCGCTTTACGCTCCAGTGGCATTTCATACAGTTCGCCTTGCAGCGGGCCTTTACCATCTATCGGTTCACCCAGTGTATTTACTACGCGGCCTACCATGCCTTCACCTACTTTGATAGAGGCGATCTGGCCGGTACGGCGCACTTGTGCACCTTCTTTAATTTCGCCGCTGTCACCCATCAATACCACACCCACGTTATCTTCTTCCAGGTTCAGCGCTATCGCTTTTACACCGTTTTCAAAAGCTACCAGTTCACCCTGGCGTACGCCGTTCAGGCCGT
>DASWWE010000078.1:0-4428 GCA_036406055.1 Flavipsychrobacter sp.
GTAGCCATCTACGATGTAGATACCCGCTCTCTGGTGCAGCATGTGCGCAACAAAGGTGCCATGAACTGTATCATCAGCACAGAAATAAGCGACCCTGCACAACTGAAAGCAGAACTGGACAAAGTGCCGAGCATGGATGGCCTGGAGCTTTCATCTGAAATAAGCACAAAAGAGCCTTATACTTTTGGTAACCCGGATGCTGAACTGCGTATAGCAGTAATGGACTTTGGTGTGAAACGCCACATACTGCAATGCCTGTCGGACAGGGGCGCATACCTGAAAGTGTTTCCAGCAAAGACGAAGTATGATACGGTGAAGGAGTTTAATGCACATGGTGTATTCATAAGCAATGGCCCCGGCGACCCGGCATCTATGGAATATGCCGTGCAAACGGTAAGGGAAGTGATAGCGGATGAAAAGCCCATGTTTGGTATATGCCTTGGGCACCAACTGCTGGCCCGTGCCAATGATATACCCACCTTCAAAATGCACCACGGCCACCGCGGGCTGAACCACCCGGTGAAAAACCTGATAACCGGCAAGAGTGAAATAACTACCCAGAATCACGGTTTTGGTGTAGAGCCGGAAGCTGCGCGTAACTCTGATAAAGTAGAGGTTACCCATATCAACCTGAATGATGGTTCGATAGAAGGTATCCGTATGAAAAATAAGCCTGCCTTCTCGGTGCAATACCACCCCGAAAGCACCCCGGGCCCGCACGATTCGCGCTACTTGTTTGATGATTTTATCAAACTGGTAAAAGATACTAATGGCATGTCATAAGCTAACTGCAGATTACTAACAAACAATATTTACATAATACCCTCTGAGCAACATAAATGAAAAACGAGAAAATCCTGATAATGGGTGCCTGCGGGCAAATAGGCGTAGAGCTGACACTGGCATTGCGTAAGCTATATGGTGAGAACAATGTAATAGCCAGCGATATACGCCCCGTGCAGCATGCCTTATTAGAAGGGACAGGGCCATATGTGGTGCTGAATGCGATGGATGCTACGGCAACACTGGAACTGGTAAAGAAAGAGGGTATTACACAGATATACCTGTTAGCAGCATTGCTGTCTGCAACAGGGGAAAAAGACCCGAAGCGTGCATGGGACATCAACATGCAAAGCCTGCTGCAAGTGCTGGATATAGCTGTGCAGGAAAAGCTGACCAAAGTGTACTGGCCCAGCTCGATAGCTGTATTTGGCCCTACGACACCAAGGCAGGAGACACCACAGAAAACAGTAGTGGAACCACGTACCGTATACGGCATCAGCAAATATGCCGGTGAGCTGTGGTGCCAATACTACAATCAACGTTGGGGGCTGGATGTACGCAGCATACGTTACCCGGGCCTCATCAGCTGGAAGTCTGAACCAGGCGGTGGTACTACCGACTATGCAGTAGAGATATATCATGAAGCACTGAAGCATGGTAGATACACCAGCTTCCTTTCGGAAAATACATACCTGCCTATGATGTATATGGATGACGCGATACGCGGCACCATAGAATTGATGGAGGCACCGGCAGAAAAGATACTATCGCGCATGGCTTATAACCTGAGCGCTATGAGTTTTTCACCCAAAGAAATAGCTGCAGCTATACAAAAGCATATACCCGCTTTTGAAATAAGCTACGCGCCTGATTTCAGGCAGCAGATAGCTGATGGCTGGCCGCAAAGTATAGATGACAGCGCAGCAAGAGCAGACTGGGGGTGGAAGCACAACTTCGATCTTGATAAAATGACCGCAGATATGCTGAAACACCTGAAGGAAAGCCTGCAACCGGCAGGATAAAGGTGTTAAGCAGTAGTTAATAAAAAAAGAATACTTGAAATGCGACTGTCATAGTCGCATTTTTATATTATGAACGCCAAGAAGAAAACATCTGAAAGGCAGCGGAAGCTTAAGAAACACCACGAATCACACAAGCGCCAGCGCAAACAAAAGATAATAGCCCTCACTATATCTGCGCTGATCATAAGCATACCCGTTTGCATAAAAATGATAAGCAGCTAAACCCTCGGGTCCATTATTTTTGCTGAAAGCTGGTATCTATGGCTAAACAAAAATTAGTGGTATTGACCGGGGCGGGCATTAGTGCCGAAAGCGGCCTGCGTACCTTTCGCGATAGCGATGGATTATGGGAAGGATACAATATAGAAGATGTAGCCACCCCGCGCGCCTGGAAGCGTAATCCGCAACTGGTACTCGATTTTTATAATATGCGCCGCCGCGGTGTGCGTGAAGCGCAGCCCAATCATGCCCATAAAGTGCTGGCATTGCTGGAGGCTGACTACGATGTACACATCATTACCCAGAATATAGATGACCTGCATGAACGTGCAGGCTCTACCAACGTGCTGCACCTGCACGGGGAGATATTCAAAATGCACAGTGAGCGTAATGAAACGCTTTCTTACCCCATACATGATGACATACAACTGGGAGATACCGCAGAGGATGGGTCGCAATTAAGACCCAGCATTGTATGGTTTGAAGAGCCAGTGCCTAAAATAGCAAATGCGATACCCGTGATGCATAGTGCTGATATTTTTGTGCTGGTAGGCACATCGCTGGTGGTATACCCGGCGGCAGGATTAGTAGATTATGTAAGGCCTGAAGTTCCGAAGTATGTTATTGATAAAAAGATACCTTCAGTAAACATTTACAGCAACGTAATAGCGATAGAAAAGCCAGCAACAGAAGGTGTCAACGACCTTGTAGAAATGTTGCGCGAAAGCGGAAAATAGAATTGCCGGTAAAATACATGGGCGAAGCATACATTGCCATGGGCATCAATTGCATCAATACCCGCTGGATGGAGGTTTGCAAATGCCACTCCAGGTCGATAGGGGTGATGATATATACCAATAGATAACACAAGCAGCAGGCAAGTACCAGCAATACATTCATGCCCGGCATTTTATTGCGCACCAAAGCTACCAGTATGCTGAGGCAAACAGCGCAGGCAGGGAAGTAAAAGTATTGATAAATGGCATCCCTAAATGAATGATAGACCAGCTTGTAGCGCGATATATCTGTAAGCCTGGCAAAGGTGCTTTGATCCTGCCCATTCACAATATCATTTGCCGGTGCATATGTTATCTTGAAGAAAAGGAGGGTAAGAAGTGGCAGCGCTATGCCTGATAGTGTGTATCTAATATTCTGCTTTAAGAATAACGTGCGGGCATGAAAGGCGCAGAACAGGCAGGCGAAAGGTATGCCTTCGTTCTTCGTCCACATAGCCGCCCCGAGCAGAAAAGCGGTAACCGCTGCCATCTTTTTATCTTCCTTAATGCCATCAACTGCTATGGATGCAGAGAGGTAGAAGAACGCCAATAATACATCGGCCAGTTGGTAAGCACCCTGCATGATGAAAGTATCATCGGTACTGAAATACCATAGGGACAGTATGGCTAAGATGAAACTGCGGGTATGTAGCTGCAGGTATATGAGCAGCGGTATGAGTAAGGTGATAGCAAAGTGAAAGCAGAATGCGGTGTATATGACGTTACCCGTACCCAAAATATTGTTTAGGAAAGCTATCGTATTGGGCAGGAGCAAAGGATAATCGGGGTGTGCGTGCAATATGTTTTGAAACATGTTTTGCCACGTAGCAGCGTTTTGCAGGTAAGCGGCATGCAGGTTCCAGATGGCCCAGGCATCCCATACGCCATGCTTTTGCGCCAGTTCCAAAGTCTTCCCGGCAATGAGGAATAGACCAATAGCAATGATGGCCAGATGGGTCCTGTTGGGTGACGTATCCGTTTCTGTTTTGATACCGGCAGCCCATCTGCTAATACCATAGCAACCTGCAAGGAACAGCAAGACAATAACAAGAAATGGTAGGCGCAAAACCAACCCATAGAAATACACTATGCTTGCAAAGCATATTAAAACACCTAACAGTAATATGTATAATGATGTCCTTTGCATTACATAGGTATCACTAGCCGGTAAATATAAAAGCTATCTGCGGCGCTGTATAGTATATGTGAAGCCGCTATACGGGTTGTATCTGTAAGGGGCCTTATTTCTAAAACAGTATCTGCTATGGAGAAAGGGCGATGCTGTATTACTTTGGGTGCAAATGCATAGCGTGTCTTGAGCAACAATTCGACATTATTGCTGTCGCCGCCATAAATGATATTACTATTGTGCAGGAGCGGTGCGATGCGCAATGCCTGTTGCTTTAGGGCATCTATATCTGTATGTTGCGTGCTTACCTGCTTATAATAGAGCAGGGTAGTGACCGCTATCACAAGCGCTACTATCGATATGATATGCCAAGGTTTCATTAATGCTAAAAGATAAGCATTAAATCATTTACGGGAACAGGAAACGGCTACGCTTTTTCCAGGTTGAACAGGCTATCTACAAACTCTGCCTTGTTGAATATCTGCAGGTCTTCCATCTT
>DASWWE010000079.1:0-6473 GCA_036406055.1 Flavipsychrobacter sp.
CCTGCACCCCCTCGCCGAGGGGGACATTGAATGTCCTCCTTTGGAGGAGGATAAAGGAGGAGGTTATTAGCCCCATAGCGAAATACAGATGCAGTGAGTGATTGCTTCGTCATGCTTCCTCGCAACAGGCTCCACGGATGCCAAATAGTTGTACATTTGTTCATAACAATAACCTATCAATAAACACTAAAAACCATCATCATCATGAACCACCGTTTCACATTAGAGCCCTACAAGGGTGTTAGCAGTCGTTATGCATGTCCTGCCTGCGGGTTGAAGCACATGTTTGTACGCTATATAGATGCCACTACGGGTGCGCACCTGGCACCACATGTAGGCCGTTGCAACCGCGAGGTAGCCTGCGGGTATCACTACAAACCCAAGCAGTTCTTCGCAGAAAATCCGAATAGCGAAATCCTAAATCCTAATGGGGGAAATCCGAAACCCGAATACCTAAATCCTAATGGGAGAAATCCGAAATCCGAATACCTAAATCCTAATGGGGGAAATCCGAAATCCGAATACCTAAATCCTAAAAAGAAACCCAATTCCAAATTACAAATCCCCCATTCCACCCTCCCCTTCAGCACCGTGCAGGAAACCATGTGTTGCTATGCCGATAATCATTTTGTGCGCTTTCTCAATACCCGTTACCCGCAGCAGGTGGTCGATGCCGTGGTGCAGCGCTATTGCATCGGCACGCATCATTACTGGGATGGTGGCACCGTGTTTTGGCAGATAGATGCACAGGGTGTGGTGCGCACGGGAAAGGTAATGTTGTACAATCCCGCTACGGGCAAGCGTTTCAGGCAGCCACACAGTCACATACACTGGATGCACAGCATCGTAGGTGGTGAGGGCTACCGGCTGCAGCAATGCCTGTTTGGCGCGCACCTGCTACCCGGCAATACCCTGCCCATAGCCATTGCCGAAAGCGAGAAGACGGCTATACTGGGCAGCATACACATGCCCCAATACCTGTGGCTGGCCGCTGGCAGCCTTAGCAATCTTACAACAGAAAAATGTAAACATATAGGCAACCGACCCATCACCCTTTTTCCAGATGCAGGCGCTATTGCCCGCTGGGCAGCCATTGCCGCTACCCTGCCCCACTGTACGGTAGATACCCGCATAGAGCAACTGATGAACGGCTGCGATGGTTGTGACATGGCCGATTATTGGCTGGCAGCGTAGGCAGTATGGCGCAGAATACCTATATTGTTAGCATGAGTATAGACATTCACCAGGTGGCAGCGGGCAACTTCAGCGTTATGATATGCCATTACGAAACAGAAGATGCAGAGCCTGAAATGGCCGTCGTGCGCCTATTGCCTGTATATGAAAACGGACTGCTGAACCTGTATACCGAAGGTAACGATGTGCCGAACATCAGCATTTACCCCGAAGAGTTTGAGGACATAAAACCCGTACCCGAAGCGATAAAAGACATCATGGAAGGTGCCGACTACTACATTGTAAAATACTCGAGGCCAAAGCCCGATGATGCCGATGAAAACGATAGCAGAGCCACAGGGCTTAAATGGCCGGGTAGCGAAGATTAGTATACCATCGTAGCTGCTACTATTCAGCATCCGTTGTGTCACTCACTGCATCTGTATTTCGCTGCTCACCTTTTTCCGTCATTACGAGGAGCAATAGCATAGCTACAGTGTGTAGCATTGCGACGTGGTAATCTCACGATAACACGAGATAGCCAAATGCGAGTAAACACTTATGTCTTGAGATTACCACGTCGCTGCGCTCCTCGTAATGACGGGAGTGGGAAAAGATTGCTTCGTCGTATCTCCTCGCAATGACGCGCGAGAAGTAACAAACAAAACCCGTAATATTACCCCATGACACGTATAGGGCTGATAGCAGATACGCACAACTGGCTGGATGAACAGGTTTTTAAACATTTTGAACAGTGCGATGAGGTGTGGCATGCGGGCGATTTTGGTACGGCTGCCATTGCCGATGCGTTGAAGGCGTTCAAGCCGCTGCGTGGCGTGTATGGAAATATAGACGGGCAGGATATACGGGTAGAATATCCCGAGCATCAATACTGGAAGTGCGAGGAAGTAGGTGTGCTGATGACCCATATAGGCGGCTACCCGCCCAAATACAATGCACAATCCAAACCACTGATACTGCAACATCAGCCACAATTGTTTATAGCCGGGCACTCGCATATCCTCAAGGTGATGTATGACGACCAGCTGCAATGCCTGCATATGAACCCCGGTGCTGCAGGCAGGCAGGGATGGCACAAGGTGCGCACCCTCATCCGCTTTGTGATAGATGGTAAACATATGAAAGACTGCGAGGTGATAGAACTGGGTACACGTGTGTAGAATAGGTTTTATAAGTATCTTCGCAGACTAATTTGTACTACCATGGGTATATCAGACTTATTATTCAAGAAAAAACAAGAGGAAGCTGCTGCCAACCTGAAGGCGGGTGAAGACTTCCTGGCTGCCAATAAAGATAAAGAAGGCGTAACGGCACTGCCCAGCGGGCTGCAATACGAGGTGCTGGTGCAGGGCGATGGCCCCAAGCCTACGGCCAATAACAGTGTTACCTGCCACTACCACGGCACGCTGATAAATGGTACGGTATTCGATAGCTCTGTGCAGCGTGGCAAGCCTGCTACCTTCCCGCTGAATGCAGTTATTAAAGGGTGGACAGAAGGTGTACCGCTGATGAATGTGGGCAGCAAATACCGCTTCTATATACCATCGCACCTGGCCTATGGCGAAAGGCAGGTAAGCGCACAGATAGGCGCCAACAGCACATTGATATTTGATGTAGAATTGCTGGGTATCAACTAACCGTTCACTCGTATATTTTCTACATAAAGCAAAAGCAGCAGCTTACGGGCCGCTGCTTTTTTATTGTGTGTTTCTATAGCGCTCTATCTTATCACCCGTGTGGTGTCTGCCGCACCGGGCACGTTGGTACTTGGTATCTGCCTTTCCTCGCGGCTGCGTCGGGTTGGCACTTTAAATTGCTGCACGGTCTTTCCGTCTTGTTGCAGGGCTACACTGCCTATATCTTCCCTGCCGGGTAGCAGTATCTCAAAATCGTAGCTGGTGGCTACTTTCATACCGCCGTTACCATCATCGCAGGTGCGTTGTTTGCCGGGGTGCTCTACCCTGTATTTACCCAGTTCTTTACCACTGGCATCGGTATATACTACCATCATATCCCCCCCGCTGGCAGCACCGTATGGCAGCCTGCCCGGGCGCATGTAGGTAGCATTGCTGTCTATCATCCATACACCGTTCATCACCCTGCCTTTCAGTGCCAGGTGGTAGGTTTTAAAATCGCCCTCTTGCTGTGGTGTGTAATCACCGGCCAGCCTGTCCAGCTCGGGTAGCTGTTTTGATAGTTCGTCTTCCTGACCCTGTTGTTGCTGTTGTTCGCCTTTGCACGATGCCAATAACAGCACGGCAACCGACAACACTATATACATATGCTTTTTCATGAGTTTCTTGTTTTTAGTGTGATGTGTTTTTAGTTACCGTTAGCTCTTTGGGTGATGGCATATAATATCCTGTTCCTGCATGGCGAGAAGTAAGGCCATACGTTCAGCCCTGTTTTATCCATCATACAGCTATCGTTGCACAGTTCCCAAAAGTTGTCGCTGCCTATCTTATTCGCATCTGATGATTGCAGCCCTACACTGGGTGCATAGTTTTGTGCATTGGCCAGGCTGGTAAAGTTATTGGGCTTTTCTTCGGCCTGCCAGTGGCTGCCACCGCTATACTCATCGGCCATACCATACAGCCCGTGGCCAGACTCGTGCAGTATCGTACCACGGTTAAAGTATTCGGTAGAAAACACACCACCGCCGGCAAAGTCGCGCAATACGGTTTTGTGCAGTATCACCTTGCCCTGTGCAAAGCTTAGGTTGCTCCAGTTGGATGGTTTATCGTGTGGTTCGCCCGTATCATAGTCGTGCGCATGGCCGGTAACGGGGTTGATGTAAAAGTTGTGCGATTTCCTGAACCTCCGCAGCCAGTCTTCCTTCTGGAAGGCATCGGTAATATCCAGTTGCACGGCATTGTAAAAAGTATCCATCACATCTATATCGGTATCGGGTATAAACACAAGGTTCATCACCTTATCCTTATCGCCCACACAATATACAGGTATGGCCTGGTTGGCTACCGGGTACGGGCGTGTGGCAAAGCTTACGGTATGCGTATAGGTCTTGTCATTGCCCTTTACTACAAAGCGGTATCTCACCAGCTTATTGGTGCCATAGCCACCTGTTTTGGTATAGCTTACCGGCATGCTGGGCGATGACCATTCCTGCACCAGTGCCTCGGGGCTGCTACTGCTCAGCACACCCGTACTGCTTACGTTCGATACCATTACATAGAGCTTCACGTTCTCTACATCGCCGCTTATCTTTCGGCAGGTAAGGGTTACATTGTTGCTACCCGTAGGATAGATGGGTGAGTGGATAACGAAGGTTTCAGGCTTTTCTTTGCACGATGCTAAAGTAGCCAGCAATGCAATACCCAATAGGGGTTGCTTTATCCCTGCTCTCGCAAGGAGGTTTCTTCTCTCTTTCATATATGTGTTTAGTTAATGGTGAATAATGGCTGCTAAAATATTAATAATATTTACAAATCAATAATATTCGTTATTTAATTTATGGTTAAGGGGGAATGTATATCATTACGAGGAGTGTGTTTTCCCGCTCCGTCATTACGAGGAGCGCAGCGACGTGGTAATCTCAAGACATGCGTACCCCCGCGTTATCGTGAGATAGCCACAGTGCATATCTGCCTTCGCAGATACTCCCTTCGCTATGACGGGATGCTAAGAAGTGTATCAGCTGTAACACGTGTATCAAACACATACATTCTTGCACTACATTTGGCATCTAAACGTAAATGAGATGAGCAACCAGGTACAGGAATTCAATGAGTATCGCGCTAAGATGAATGATGTGATACTCAGCAAGCAGAACAAAGTTATCAACCGCCTCTTCAACCTCGATACCAATACCTATGCCGAAGGCGCACTGCCTGTAAAGACCAAAGAAATGCTGGGCCTTGTAGCCAGTATGGTACTGCGCTGCGATGATTGTATAAAATATCACCTGGGCAAATGCCACGATGAGGGCATCACTACCGATGAGATGTACGAGATATTTGCCGTAGCCAATATAGTAGGCGGCACTATAGTAATACCCCACACCCGCCGTGCAGCAGAGTACTGGGAGGAATTGCAGAATCAGTAAGTAAAGGGATTATTCCACTACCGTTTTATAATTGGCCAGCACGTTATCATACAGCTGCTCGTACAGGGGTATGATGCGTGCCCGGCTAAAGGTGCGGGCATGCTCTATAGCAGCCTGCTTAAATTCCTTCAGCCTTTCATCGCTGCTCAGTATGTGTATGGCGTGCTTTGCCATATCATCTACATCGCCCACATCGCTCAGGTAGCCTGTTTTGCCTTGCACGTTTATCTCGGGCAGTCCGCCTGCATTGGTAGATATGACGGGTACACCGCAAGCCATTGCTTCCAGCGCACTCAGGCCAAAGCTCTCGTATTGGGATGGTAGTATAAACAGGTCGGTAATACTTAGTATCTCATCCACCTGCTCCTGCTTTCCTAAGAAACGTATATCGTGGCACATAGGCAGCGTACGGCATAGCTCTTCGGCATTCTGCCTTTCAGGGCCATCGCCTATCATCAGCAGTTTACTGGGTATCTGGTTATTCACCTTCTGGAAGACGCTTATCACATCCTCTACCCTTTTCACCTTACGGAAGTTGGAAACGTGGGCAAGGATACGTTCACCATTCGGTGCCAGCATGGTTTTAAAGTGCTGCTTATTGCTATGCTGAAACCTGTCGGTATCTACAAAGTTGGGTATGACCTGTATGTCCTTCTCTATCTTGAAATGCTTGTAGGTTTCATCCCTCAGGTTGCTCGATACCGCCGTTATAGCGTCCGATTCATTGATGGAGAAAGTAACCACCGGCGCATAGGTCTGGTCTTTACCCACCAGTGTTATATCCGTACCGTGCAGTGTGGTAATGTATGGTATATCACGTCCGGCCTTCTTCAGTATCTGCCGTGCAAAGTATGCTGCCGATGCGTGTGGAATAGCGTAGTGTACGTGTAGCAAATCCAGCTCGTTATTCATGATAACATGTACCATGGTGCTGGTAAGTGCGGTTTCATAAGGCGGGAAATCGAACAAAGGATAGGTAGGTACCGTCACCTCGTGGTAATAGATATTGGGGTGGAAATTGAGCCTTACCGGTTGCTGGTAAGTGATGAAATGTACCTCATGCCCTTTGGCAGAAAGTGCCATGCCCAGTTCTGTAGCCAATACCCCGCTACCACCAAAGGTAGGGTAACAAACAATGCCTATTTTCATTAATCCGTCCTTAAATAACACCGCAAATATCCAATAAATAAGCTTACCGATAATTATCTTACCGATA
>DASWWE010000080.1:0-5898 GCA_036406055.1 Flavipsychrobacter sp.
AATCGGTGCCGGATAAGAATAACCTGGCACAAGCTATAGCCGCCTACGAACGCACATTGGAAACAGGCAGCACGCCTAACGACCGCTGGCTGAATGATGAACCCAATGGCATGAACGAGCAACAGGTACGCGGCCGCGATATATTCCGCGTAAAGGGTAAATGCTTTGAATGCCACTTTACGCCCGACTTTACCAATGATGAATTCCGCAGCATCGGGCTTTTCAATGGAAGGCAATTGAATGACTCCGGCAGGTATCATATCACCAAAGACCCAGTCGATATTGGCAAAATGAAAGTGCCCGGCCTGCGAAATGTAGCCGTTACAGCACCCTACATGCACAACGGACAGTTCAAAACCCTGCGCGAGGTGATAGATTATTACGACAACCCGCACGCCATCCTCCCCGATGGTATGTACCGCGACAGCATTCTTTCCCAACCATTGCATCTTACCGAACAGGAAAAACAAGACCTCGAAGCCTTCCTGCATGCACTTACAGATGATCGGTTTACGAACAAATAATTACCCTGGTAAAAGATCAAGAAACCAAAACCCTGTATTCCATTTATCGGTATCGTTATCAGCAGGTGTATAGCTTTTATATACCATCTCCCCTTCCTTCACAGCTATGGGTGCAGTAAAGTATGGCGCATTATATACATAGGTATGAAACTCGCCGTTTTCACCGCACGGATCTACACCTGCAGGCAGGTCATTCAGAAAGTCCCTATCTATCTTCCTTCCTAAAAAGCTCTTATCTAAAAACTTTTCATTCAGGCATACAATCATCGCTTCTATACCTGTTTGTTCTATCACTTGTATCAATTCGCGTGTATCCCGCTTCCATAAGGGGAACACTGCATTAAAACCTACCGTTGCCAATTGCTGCTCACGGTAGGCCTTCAGGTCTTTCAGGAAAATATCGCCAAAGGCGGCGGTTTGCATGCCTTCATCTTTCAACTTGGTCAACGCGTCTGCCATAGCATGCTTATAAGTATCATCGCTCGGCGATGCCGGCAGTCTTATTTTACGATGCGCTATGTTCATAGCTGCTGCCTGTGCATCCAGCAATTCTTCCCTTACGCCGTGCATCACTATACGGTCGTGCTCATCATTTATGGTGGTGAGCAGCGTCTTCACTTCATAATCCCTGTTTTGCAATATATGATATGCCAGCGCAGCATCTTTGCCGCTGCTCCAGTTCAGCACGGTAGGTATCCTGTTCATTTATGTGCAAATGAACGTATTTTACACACAATTATCAGCACACATATTTATATGCCACACGCTATTGTTACAGGTGCCACACAGGGAATAGGCAAAGCCATTGCGGAAAAGTTTTTATCAGAAGGTTTTTCTGTAGCCATCTGTGCTCGTAGTAAAAACGACCTGCAGTCGGTTGAAAAAGAATGGAAAGCACAATACCCTAACGCCGCTATTATCACCCATCAAGCCGACCTGTCTGTAAAAGAAGAGGCCATTGCCTTTGCAGAGGCGGTGCTGAAACAGTTCCCAACCGTAGAGGTATTGGTAAACAATGCCGGGTTATATTTTCCCGGCTTATTATCTAACGAACCGGATGGGCAATTAGAAATGCTCATGGCGGTGAACCTGTACAGTGCTTACCACATCACCCGCCACGTACTGCCGGGAATGAAGAAGGCAAAAGCAGGACATATATTTAATATGTGCTCCATCGCCAGCCTACGCGCCTACCCTAACGGCGGTGCATATAGCATTACTAAATATGCACTGTTAGGTTTCTCCGACAATCTGCGTTTAGAGCTGGTGCCCGATAATATTAAAGTCACTTCCATCTGCCCCGGTGCCACTTACAGCCGTTCCTGGTCGCAGAGCGGTGTATCGCCCGACAGGCTCATGACTACCCAGGATATTGCCGATACGGTATGGAGCGCCTATAAATTATCACCGCAGGCTAATATTGACACCCTTGTCATCCGCCCGCAACAAGGTGATTTGTAACACATTTTAACTTTGCTTTAACCGTAGTATCCTTCATAAAGCAAGCCGATATTTTATTTTTGCTATACCCTAATAATGATACGCATTAATAATATGTGGCGCTATTGTATTGTATGCCTGCTGGCAATGGCAGGAAGTGTAGAGGTGTTGGCGCAAAATGTTGTTTTTATTGCAGAAGTGGCCGCCAACAAACTGGGCATTCAAGACCAGATGGAATTGGTATATATTGTTCAGAATGCCACGAATCTTCGCTCTATCAATCCACCTGCCGCGCTTCAAAAAGACTTTCAGGTGGTAGGTGGCCCGTACCAGAGCACTAACAGCAGCGTATCTATTGTTAATGGCAAAATGATGCAGTCATCCAGCATCCGCATTACGTATGTTATCAGGCCTAAACAATTGGGCAATTTCTCTTTACCGCCTGCTATTGCTAAAGATGCCGATGGCCACACCTTCCAGTCAAATCCTTTAAACATACAAGTAGTAAAGGGCAGCCTCGCCGCTCAACAGCAGCAGCAACAACAACGAAACGCATACGACCCCTGGGGTGATGATCCGTTTGAGGCTATACAACGGCAGCGTCAGCAGCAATTGCAGGCCATGCGCCGGCAAATGCAGCAACAACAGCAAGCACCCGAACCTGCCAATATAGACCTTAGCAAAGACCTCTTCATACGTGTAACGGTAGATAAAAGTAAAGTGCGCGTAGGTGAACAGATAACGGCAACATACAAACTGTATTCGCGCGTGCCGATGCAGGTAAATATATCTAAACTGCCATCGCTCAATGGCTTCTGGACACAGGATTTTGAATTGCCTAAGGCCAATATCAAACCCACGAAGGAAATGGTGGATGGCAAGCCCTACCAGGTATTCGTGCTGAAAAAATCTGCCCTCTTTCCACAGCAGACAGGCAACCTGGAACTGGACCCTGCCGAGGCGGAAGGAATAGCCCGCGTAATGGTACAGCAACGCCGTACCAGTTCATTTGCCGATATGTTTGACGACCCTGCCATTCAGAATTTCTTCGGCAGTCTGATGATGAATGACCCTTTCTTCAACGACGACTTCTTTGGCGGCATGGCCTATAAAGATGTGAAGGTGCACCTGAAAAGTACACCGGTGAAGATAACCGTGACGCAAGTGCCGGAAGAAGGCAAACCTGCCGATTATGGTGGAGCTGTGGGCAATTTCAATATCACGGCATCTATAGATAAAACATCGCTTACTACCGATGATGTGGCCAACCTGAAACTAACCATTACCGGCAGCGGCAACCTGAAACTGATAGAAGCCCCGAAGCTGAACCTGCCCAACGGGCTCACCAGCCTCGACCCGTTAATTGTGGATACGGTTACAGGCCGCAGCACTACCATCAGCGGCTCTAAGATCATTACATACCCCA
The DNA here is from genome assembly GCA_036406055.1 of Flavipsychrobacter sp. Classification (GTDB taxonomy): domain Bacteria; phylum Bacteroidota; class Bacteroidia; order Chitinophagales; family Chitinophagaceae; genus Polluticoccus. The sequence goes on from DASWWE010000080.1 coordinate 3,391, forward strand.
TCACCCCCAATAATGAGGGCGACTATACCATACCGCCTGCCAGCTTCAGCTATTTCAATGCGGCAACAGGCAAATACGCAACGCTGCAAACGCAGCCCATAAAGCTGAATGTAAAACAAGGCAAGGGCGGCAGGCAGGATAAAGGTGGCCTGGCACTTACAGATATTCATGGCATTGATAAAAAACCGCTGAAAGAGCTTACCTACAATAGTAAGCCACTGTTCTTTACAGTCGGCTACTGGTCTATGTATGCAGCACCGCTGATGGCCTTTGTTGCCGTAGCCTTCTGGCGCCGCCGCGAAGATGAGGAACTACGCGATGTAGCAGGCACGCGCAGCAAGCGTGCCAATAAAATTGCCCTGAAACGCCTGGCTACTGCACAAAAGCTGCTGCAGGGCAATAACGAAAAAGCTTTTTACGATGAAGTATCTAAAGCCATATGGCTGTACCTGAGCGATAAGCTGAGCATACCATTGTCCGAACTGTCGCACGAAAAAGCGCAGGAGGTATTTACGGCACGTAAAGTACCGCAGGCTTTACAACAAAAAGCACAGGCTGTTATCAACCAATGCGAAACGGCCCTGTATGCAGGATATACAGGCAGCAGGCAGATGAACGAAACATATAATGATGCAGTAGACATCATCAGTAAACTGGAGGAATCTTTCAAAGCATGAAAACTGTAGTTAACTTATTGCTCCTTTTATTGTCCTGCACCATTTCTTTTGCCGCCCCGCAATACGAAGCATGGTGGCAGCAGGCAAATAAGCACTATGAGCAAAAGAACTATGACAGTGCTGCATATTATTACGAACAGGTAGCCGCACTGAAGCCCGCCGATGCAGTAGTCTATTATAATTTGGGCAATGCATATTATAAACTAAACCAGGTAGGCCCGGCTGTACTCAACTACGAGCGTGCCCTTGCCTTGCAGCCCGATTATAAAGAAGCGCAGGACAATCTTTCACTGGCACAAAGCCGCATCATCAACCGCATAGCTACCACACAGGATATCTTCTTTGTAAAATGGTGGAAGTCGTGGACATCCGGCAGCAGTGCTACTACGTGGGCTGTTATCAGCCTGGTGCTATTCCTTGCACTGATAGGCTATGCCATAGCAAGGCGTATGCAACTCCTATCCTTCCGCTTGCCCATACAAGCTACAGGCATTGGTTGGGTTATCTGCACTTGTTGCGTGATACTGGCATTTATTGCCGCCGCCAACCGTGCGGATGGTGGCAAAGCCGTTGTTATGCAGAATGACACCCCGCTATATACTACCCCCTCACCGGCTAAATCAACAGCTTCGGTACCGGAAGGCACTACCGTACATTGCAGTAAAGAGCAGCAGGGCTGGATAGAAGTAACCCTGCCCGATGGCCGCACGGGATGGATGCGCACCGGTGGCCTTTCTAAAATTTAGTGTTCAAGTTCCGTTATCTTTTTGTTGGTTTGCACAATGGCGTATGCAGTTAAAACACCCTGGTGGCTCAGCAGGCTCGTATATCCGCGGTTAACGTGGAGCATGCCTGCCGGCGATGCCCCTGCTGTGTACCTTACATTCGACGATGGCCCGCACCCTACCATTACCCCCTTTGTATTAGAACAGTTGAAGCGATATGATGCGAAGGCTACCTTCTTTTGTATAGGGAAGAATGTTGTTGACCATCCCGATGTATATAAGCAGATACTGGAAGCGCAACACACCGTTGGCAATCATACGCACAACCACCTGAATGGCTGGCATACCAAAACCGATGCCTATATCGGCAATGTGCAGCGGGCTGCAAAGCACATCAATAGTCGCCTCTTTCGCCCACCCTACGGCCGCATTAAACGCAGCCAGGCAGGCAGGCTTTTACAAGCCCATCCGCAATGGCATGTATATATGTGGGATGTACTGAGCGGCGACTTCGATACCGGCATCACAGCAGAAAGATGTACTGAAAACGTTTTGAATAATATACAACCGGGTTCTATAGTGGTCTTTCACGATAGTGAGAAAGCCTGGCCGCGCATGCAGCACGCCTTACCCGCAGTGCTGGCATATTGCAAACAGCAAAACTGGCAACTAAAAGCATTGCCCCAATAGTTATGACATTTATAGATACACATACACACCTGTACGAAGAGCAACTGAACGCCGATGAGAAGCAAATGATACAACGCGCTATAGATGCCGGCGTACACAAAATGTACATGCCCAATTGCGATAGCAGCACCATAGAAGGCATGATGCGCATTGCAGCAGCATGGCCGGAGCATTGCCTGCCTATGATGGGCCTGCACCCCGTATATGTAAAAGATAATTACGAGGCTGAACTGGCTATTGTAAAGCAATGGCTGGAAAAGGAAAAGTTTGCAGCCATTGGTGAAATAGGCCTCGACTACTATTGGGACAGAACGCATGTAGCGCAGCAAAAACAGGCTTTCGAACAGCAGATAGATTGGGCATTACAATACAATCTGCCTATCGTCATACACAGCCGCGAGTCTACACAAGATTGT
>DASWWE010000081.1:0-14766 GCA_036406055.1 Flavipsychrobacter sp.
GCTGAATTTTACATCCATCAGCGTATCGCCTACCTGTGCTTTGGTCTTAACATCTAGTATGATCACCTTGCGCCAGTCGCTGCCGCCTTCAGATATCTGGTAAGCGCACAGGGAACCATCTTTTGTGAACTCTATACCTGCCAGCGATGTAGTACCATCTACAGAAAATTTATTGGGGTCCAGGAATACTTCCGGTGTGCCGGTTCCCTTTTGGCGATACAATACTGACTGGTTTTGCAGGCCATCATTTTTATAGAAATAGGTGTATTCGCCTTCATTGAAAGGTGCGCTGTATTTCTCATAGTTCCACAAAGCAGCCAGGCGCTTCTGTATATTATTGCGGAAAGGTATCTGCGTCATATAAGCCTGCACCAGTTCGTTCTGCTCATTGATCCACTGGCGGGTAGCAGGGTCTGTATCATCTTCCAGCCAGCGATACGGGTCGGCAACCTTTGTACCGAAAAACTCCGTTACTACATCGCCTTTCTTGGTTTCAGGGTAAGGCATGGTATTGGTACCGGCAGGCAGGCTGACGGTGGCATGGGTGAGCTTTAACTGTTTTTGTGCAGATGAGGACATAGACAATAAAATAGCAGGCAAAAAGATTGCTACACGTTTCATATTATTAAGTTGATAAGAAGCTGTAAAATAATGAGTTTATCGCTTACAGCCACAGTTTTAACAAGAATTATACAGAACCCATTGCAGCATAATAGCTTGCAATGCGTTAATTAAATATAATATAGAAGGATGTGGGCGAATCGTGTTATTTTTGTGGTCATTATTTTTAAGGGAAAGTAGCTGAAACGGATACTTAAAATATTGCGAAACACAGCCCTGACGCTGATAGGGCTGGTGATACTGCTGGTGGTGCTCATCAACTTCACCCCGGTGCAGAATTTTATTGCCCGAAAGGCAGCCTCTATACTGGCCGAAAAACTGCAAACCACCGTTAGCCTCAAATACGTGCGAATAGACTTTGCCAACCACGTGGTGATAGAGGGGCTGTATATACAGGACAAAGCAAATGACACCCTTTTATATGCAGGTGAAGCAAGGGTACGTATTACCGATTGGTTCTTTGTGCGGAAAGATGTGCCGGTGCTGAAGTTTGTAGGATTGAAAAACACCTACGCCCACCTGTACCGCACCCGCACATCGGATGTATGGAATTACCAGTTTGTGATAGATGCCTTTGATACCGGGCCATCGCAGCCAAAGAAGAAAAAGCAAGGCGGCAATTTTGAAATGGACCTGGAAAAAGTGAAGCTGGAAAATGTGCGCTTCCATATGGACGATGCATGGGTAGGTAGTGATATGGATTTTGACGTGGGTAGCCTGCTGGTTGATGCTAACGAGATAAACCTGAATAAGAAACTGATAGATGTAGATAATATAGATATTGAGAAAGTAGCCATCCAGTTTAATGACTATGAAGGAGGAAGGCCGCCGAAACCCAGGGTAAAGAAGGTAAACGTTATAGATACCACTGCTTTCAATACCGACAACTGGATTGTAAAGCTGAAAAGCCTGAAGCTGGATGATTGTTTCTTCGGGCTGGAATCGGGCACAGGGAAACCACTTGCCGGTGAGTTTGACCCCGAGCACATGGCTATTAGTGGTATAGATATTGACGCCCGCAACCTGACCATTACTAAAGATACCCTGCGTGCCGAATTACGCAACCTGGCCGCTGTGGAAAGATGTGGTATCATTATCAAAAAAGCAAAGGCAGATGTAACGGTATCGCCCAATGCATCTATTTGTAAGAACCTCTTTCTGCAAACGGCCAATAGTACGCTGAAAAGCTACTATGCCATGCATTATACCCGCTTCCCCGATTTTAATGACTACATAAACAAAGTAGTGATGGTGGCCGAGCTCGATAATGCTACCATCCATTCAAAAGACGTAGCTTATTTTGCACCGGTACTGCGGCAATACCCTACTATCCTGAAAGCTTCTGGGAAGGCGAAGGGTACGGTAGCTAACATATCAGCGCAAAAACTGAACATTACTGACGGTACATCGGTAATAAAAGGCAACCTGAAGATGAAAGGCCTGCCGGATATTGAGAAGACCTATATAGAATATAACGAAGGTGAACTGGTAACTACCGGGCAAGGCATACTGAAATATGCACCCGACCTGAAGAATAACCCCAACATAGCGATAGAGAAGCTGACGCATATCTACTTCAAGGGGAACTTCATTGGGTATATCAGCAACTTTGCTACCAACAGCATACTGGTTACCAACCTCGGCTCTATAAAGTCGGATATAAAAATGCAATTGCCGGCCGGCAAGAATGCGGCCCCCAGCTATGCAGGTACGGTAACCACCGATAACTTCCAGTTAGGTACATTGCTCCGCCAGCCGCAGTTGGGCAGCCTGACCATCAACGGTAAGGTGAGCGGTAAAGGTTTCGACCCGTTAGAAGCCAACATTACACTGGATGCAACCGTAAAGCAGATAGAATTTAACGGCTATAAATACCAGAACATCACCATGGATGGTGAGATACAACACAAGGTATTTAAAGGCAACCTGCTGGTAGATGACCCTAACCTGGCGCTTGCCTTTTATGGGAACATCGATTTCAGCAAAAAGGAACTGAACATCAATGCGAAGGCCAACCTGCTGAAGAGCAATTTTGCGGTACTGAATTTCACTAAAGATACCATCACTGCCTCTGCCGACTTTGACCTGAACTTTATAGGCAGTAGCATTGATGAATTTGTAGGCGATGCCAAGCTCTACAATATTAACCTGATGCGGAACGGGCACCGTTTAGACCTCGATTCGGTATATGCACGCGGCGGACAGGAAGATGGCCAGGAAGTACTGGAAATAGAAAGCAATGCCCTCGCAGCAAAGATCAAAGGGAATTATCAACTGAGCCAGTTGCATCATTCGGTGCAGTACTACGTTGCAGGGTATTTGCCCGGCTATATTAAAGCCCCCACAAAAGTGCCCCCCGCACAAGACCTGACCTTTAGCGTTGTGACGAGGGAAGTGGACAGCCTGCTGGCGGTAGTTGTACCCGACATTCGTGGCTTCAGCAATGCTACCATTTCGGGCAGCCTGAATACCGACCGCCAACAATTGACACTGGATGCCATGATACCGTTTGGCTATTTCAGTGGGATAGCGCTGAACAACGTATCGGTAAATGCGAATGGCAACTTTAATAAGCTTTCCATCAACGCGAAAGCAGCTAATGTAAGCATGGCCGATAGTGCTATGAATGGCGGCATAGATGTAGCCACGACATTAGGCAACAACGAGCTGGACTTTAAAATAGCCACCACATCTACCAATACTTACGGCACTGCTACACTGAATGGTAAAGCCCTGGCACATGGCGATACGCTTAATTTTACGCTATTGCCTTCAGAGTTTTTCCTGAACGATGTGAAATGGGAAATACCTAAAGGGTACGCTACGCTATCGAAGAATTATCTTTTTGTGCGTGACCTGAACCTGACTTCGGGATTGCAGAGCATTAGTATCTATTCAAGGCCGGCAGTAAGCAGCCCTGCATTGGTAGCAGAACTGGCCAATATAGACATAGCGCAACTCAGCAATATTGCCGGATTGGAGGACTACCAGACCGATGGCCGTATTAATGGTAATGTGCAGGTAAATGATCTGTTTGGCAAAATGCTGCTGACAGGTGATATAAAAGCCTCGGATGTAAAAATCGGCAATGACACACTTGGCAATATCAACCTTTCCGGCAGCTACGATGCCGGAAAACAGGTAATAACGCTGAACGACCAGAGCGGTATCTATCGTGGTAATGCATCTGTAACCGCATCGGGCAGCATGTCGTTCGACAGTACAAACAACCAAAGACTGGTAGGTAATGTGCAATTGAACAACACGCCTGTATCATGGGCTACCCCGCTTGTTACAGATATATTGAGCAACCTGGGCGGTACGCTTACCGGTAGTATAAAAATAGGCGGCAGTGCTGCGGCGCCTGATGTAGACGGCAGCGTAAAGCTGAACGATGTTACCATGCGTGTAGACTTCCTGGGCCCGCAGTATACCATACCTACCGGCACCGTCATTCTTAACAATCGTACTATTGACTTTGGCGATATAGATGTATATGATGCTTATGAAAACAAAGCTACCCTTAGCGGAGAGATAACACACAACCGCTTTGATGATATGCGGCTGAACATCAATATGCGTTCATCAAAATTCCAGGTAATAGATCTTGATGAGGAAGAGAACGAAGTATTCTACGGAAACCTGATAGCCAGCGTGGGCAGTATGACGGTACGCGGCCCTATTGATGATATTACCATACGTATTCAGCGGGCCACTCCGGTTGAAAAATCACACCTGTACTTACCTATAGGTTCCGGTTCAGGCATCAGCAGCTATAGCTATGTCACCTTTAAAAGCTACGGTACGGCACAGGTAGCGCCTAAGAAGAGTAAGAATAAAATGTCTATCTCCATACAGGCACTGGCAAACGAGCTGGCCGAAATCAGTATGGTGCTCGACCCATCTACCGGCGATGCCATCAATGCTACCGGTACGGGTACACTACAAATAGATATACCATCGGGCAATGATATACGTATGAGTGGTAAGTATTTTGTATCGAAAGGCGACTATACATTTACGCTAAAACAACTCTATTTCAAGCGCACCTTCGAACTGAACGATGGCAGCGAAATTAGCTTTAATGGCCCGATAGGGCAAACATCGCTGAATGTAGAAGGCCTTTATAAAACACGTGCACGGCTATACGATCTTTTGAGCAAGAACGAGAAAGCACTCATCGATCAATTAGAGAGCAGGGACAGGGAATATATTGAAGCCAAAACATTGCAGGACATCAATATCCAGCTATTCATGAAAGGATCGCTATCCAGTCCTTCATTGAGCTTTAAACTGGCGCTGGCAAATGGCGCCACTACGGGTAGCATTGCTACTACCAAGCTGCAACGGGTGAACCAGGACGACCGCGAACTGTTCAACCAGGTAGCATCACTGCTGCTTATCAATACCTTCCTGCCATCCGACGGTAATATAGATGCCGGTGCTACAGCAGGTGCCATCAGTAATGTTAGCCAGATATTATCAGGCACAGCATCTTCTCAGCTTACCAACCTGATAAGTAAACTGACCGGTGATGAAAACCTGAGCATCGACCTGAAATATAAAACCTACAATTTTTCAGATGCCAATACTGCGGCTAACCGCAACGAGCTTTCGCTTGGTGTGCGAAAAAACTTATTTAAGGACAGGCTATCGGTAGAAGTAGGTAGTGCGTATGACTGGGGAAGGCCAACCAGTACCAGCAACGCCAGCAACTTCAACCCTGTGGGCGACTTCCGTATCCAATACCAGTTCAAAGAAGGGGGCAACTTACGCGGTTATGTTTTCCGTACCAGCAGTTACGATGTATTAATGGACCGCAACATCAACCGTGGTGGTGTGGGTCTCAACTGGCATAAAACCTTCAATACGCTGGGCGATTTATTCCGCAGCCAGGCATACCTGCGCCGCAAAAAGCTGGAAGAAGAGCAACGCTATATCGAGATCGATTCCAACCAAAGACGCACTAGCGGTGTTATAAACTAATCTTATTTTCTATTGGCTATTTGCATAAGATAGCCCTCCAGCATTTGTGCTATAGCATCCCAGCCAAAACGGGCGCGCATTACAGCCATACCTTTTTCGCCTACTGTTTTTCGTTTTTCCTGCGAGTCGAGCAGCGCTATCACGCTATTGGCAAAGGCCGTAGCTTCTGTTTGCATAATGGCACCCTCGCCGCTTTCTATACCCAAACCTTTGAAACCTACCGAAGAGCAGACTACCGGCACGCCCATGGCCATTGCTTCCAGCACTTTGTTTTGCGTGCCGGCGCCAAATCGCAACGGTGCCACCACTGCGCTGGCAGCATTATACACCGTAGCCAGGTCTTTTACAAAACCTGTCACTTCAATATGGTCGTTAGTCAATTCCTGTACCTTTTTCACCGGCCGCTGGCCTGCTATTACAAATTTTACCTGCGGATGCTGCTGCCTTATCAATGGCAGTATTTCTTCTGCAAAATATCCTACGGCATCTACATTGGGTGCATAGTCCATATTGCCGGTAAACAGCAATGTATGGTTGTGTGAATAATCGTGGCTGCCGCCCTTAAACGTATCAAGGTCTACCCCATTAGGCAGCAGGTTGATATTATGCAGGTCGTGCTGGGCCACCAGATAATCAAGGTCTTCCTGCGAACAGACCAATGCCATATCATAAGCTGCCATTACGTGCTCATATTTCAACACACGGCGCTGCTCTATGGTTTCAAATACTTTAAGGAAAGGATTTTTCTGGGCTTTCTTCCTGCGCTCCCAATACATAGAAAAGGCATCGGGCATATCCAGGATACGCGGTACGTTATGCATACCTGCCAGGTAAGGCGACATGCGCAGGTGCTGCACATGTATGGCATCAAAAGCATCTGCTGCCAGCACTTCATTCACTTTTCTGCGCATAGCTGCAGACTTGAAATACAATACCTGTAAAGGCAGCTTGCTCCATAATGCTGAAATGCAATTGAGCGCAGAGCGCCACTTGGGCAAGTATATGAAATGTACTTTGGTGAATATTTTTTCAAGTTCTGCCTTGTATTGCAGGTCTTCTTCTGTTTGTGCAAAGGTGAGCAGGTGTAATTCATGCCTGCCTGCAAGACGGCGGGCAAGGTTATATATCTTGAGCTTATCGCCACGATAAGGTGGATAAGGCACACGATTGGCTAAAAAGAGAAATTTCAAAACGGCAGTTAACTTTAAAGCAAGGTACTATTTAAGTATTTCGTGTCCCAGCTTATCGCGCTTGGTTTGCAGGTAAAACTCGTTGTGTTTGTTAGGCACTATTTCTATCGGCACATTATCTACAATTTCCAGTCCGTAGCCCAGCAAACCGGCACGTTTGCGCGGGTTGTTGGTCATCAGGCGTATTTTAGAAATACCTAAGTGGCGCAATATCTGCGCACCTACACCATAGTCGCGCTGGTCGTTCTTAAAGCCCAGGGCCAGGTTGGCATCCACCGTATCTACACCTTCTTCTTGTAGCTTATAGGCTTTCAGCTTGTTCAGCAATCCTATGCCGCGGCCTTCCTGGTTCATATACAGTACCACGCCTTTGCCTTCTTCTTCTACCATTTCCATGGCTTTTTGCAGTTGTTCACCGCAGTCGCAGCGCAGGGAGTGCAGTATATCGCCCGTGAAGCAAGAGCTATGCACGCGTACCAGTACAGGCTCATCTTTATCCCAGGTACCCTTTTTCAGTGCCAGGTGTTGCTCACCGGTATTTTTCTGCCTGAAGGCCACCAGTTCAAAATCGCCATGTTTAGTAGGCATCTGCACACGCACTTCTTCCTCTACCAGGCTTTCTGTGCGCAGGCGATATTCTATCAGGTCTTTTATTGATATTATTTTCAGGTCGAACTTCTTAGCGATTTCCATCAGCTCGGGCAAGCGGGCCATGGTACCATCATCGTTCATTATTTCTACAAGCACACCTGCAGGCTCAAACCCGGCAAGACGTGCCAGGTCTACCGTAGCCTCTGTGTGGCCCGAACGGCGTAACACCCCCTCACTACGTGCACGCAGCGGGAAGATATGGCCGGGGCGGCCCAGGTCTTCCGGTTGGGTATTGGGGTCTATCAGCGCCTGCACCGTTTTAGCACGGTCGTGTGCCGATATACCCGTAGTGCAACCCTGCCCTATCAGGTCTACCGATACGGTAAACGGCGTTTGATGCAATACGGTATTATCTTCTACCATCAGGTTCAGCTTCAGCTCGTTGCAACGCTCCTCTGTAATAGGGGCGCATATCAGGCCACGGCCGTGCTTCGACATGAAGTTGATTATTTCGGGGGTAACATTACGTGCAGCAGTTACAAAATCGCCTTCGTTCTCGCGGTCTTCATCATCCACCACTATCAGCAATTTGCCGTTCCTCAGGTCCTCCAGCGCAGATTCAATTGTATCTAACATTATAAATAATTCAAAAGTAAAAATTCAGATAAATCGTCCTTGATTCCTCTAATTACCTGCAAATTTACAACCAATTGCATGTAAATACGATATACACTTATCGATATTGCCGATGATACACGATGAAACGGTAAATATCGGGTATAAAAATGATGTAAATAGTTGATTTAGCGCGACAAAAGCGCTTCTACATTCCGGCTCAATATAGTGCTAAGTGTAGCCGCATTGTACTTATCGCTGACAAGCGCGGCGGCAGCACTGCTTATAGCAATAGCCTGTGGTTTATTATTTAAAGCAACATCTATTGCATCGGCAAATGCATGTGGTGTATCGGCAAGCAGGTAGTGTGTGCCCGCGTTGGCTGAAATGCCCTGCATGCCTATAGTAGTACTGATAACCAGTTTGCCGGCAGCCATGGCCTCTAATGTCTTTACGCGTATGCCACCACCTGATAGCAGTGGTACCAGCAGTATCTTTTTATCGGCTATAAATGCAGCAGCATCGTCCACTTCACCGGCACAAGTAATGCCATCGGCCTGCATATCAAAATAGCGTTGTGGCATATGGCGGCCTGCAAAGTGAAATGTAAAAGAAGGCTGCTTCTGCTTCACCAATGGCCATACTTCTTTAACAAACCAATCTATAGCCTGCTGATTGGGCAGCCAGTCCATAGCACCAATATGATAGCCGGTCCATTCCGCACCATTGTCTTGCTTTATAGTATCTACGGCTATGCCGAAAGGAATCGTTAATACCTGCGCGGCATCGGCATATTGCATTACCACTGCAGCATCTACTTCTGTGATAGGTAGCAGCAGGTCATATTGTTTCCATACCTGCGCCTCATAGTGTCGCATTCTTTGTGATAACGTTTGTAGGTACCAGCGTTTTATGGGGTTGCCGGTTTGCGATGCCAGCCGTCGCCATATCTGCCACTCTAGATTGTGCAGGCGCAGTATCATCTTTGCCTGTGCATGTTGTTTTATCAATGGCAGGTAGGATGAAAGGAATACACTTTCCACCTGCACAGCATCTGGCTTAAATTGCCTTAATACCGTTTCCAGCTTATCGGCAAATGCCTGCTTATAAAAACGTGCAGTATGTTCGGGTTCTTTGCTAAATAGCAGGTTCTTTAGTGCCCCCACAATCGTGATGCTATTATCTATGCCCACCGTTTCAAATGCATACAGTTCTGTATAGATAGTGTTAAGCACTGTGTCTTCCACCCTGTGCCTGCTGGTGTTCATCGATAGCAGGTATACTTCCCAGCCCTGTTGCTTGTAGCCTTGTATCATGGCATGCATGGCAAGGTTACCCCCGTCGTTCAAGGGGTATGGCACACGGTTGGTGAGTATCAGTATTCGCTTGCGGTGCATATAGCCATGAAATAAACGTCGCCCTACTGCGTTTTATTTCTACGGTTGCAAAGAAACCATATTTCGTCCATAACACATAAAAGCTGTATTTTGGCAACCGTAAGTCAATGAAAAGAGCCACCCGTATAGTTTTCACCGTTACCAACGACCTGAATTATGACCAGCGCATGATACGTATCTGTACCACGCTGGCAGACGCGGGCTATGACGTCACTATCGTGGGCTTCAGGAAAAAGGATAGCAAGCCACTGGCGCATCGTCCTTACAAACAGGTGCGGCTGCCTATACTTGCTGAAAAAGGCAAGCTGCTATATGTTGACTTCTGGACCAAGCTCTTTTTCTTTCTGCTTTTCAGGCCGGCAGATATTATGTGTTGCATAGACCTCGATACCATTCTACCTGTTTATTTCGCTTCGGCCATTCGCAGAAAGAAACGGGTGCATGATGCGCATGAGCTGTTTGTAGAGTTGAAGGAAGTCATATCCCGCCCTTCTATTTCCCGTATGTGGAATGCCATAGCCAACTTTGCCGTGCCACGTTTTCCGCATGGATACACGGTGGGTGCGGGCATTGTGACAGAGCTAAAAAAGCGGTATGGTGTGGACTATGCCTTGGTGCGCAATATTACGGTACTGAAATCACTATCCATTCCTGAAAAGAAAGACAAATACATCCTATACCAGGGTGCCGTAAACGTAGGCCGCCGGTTCGAGCAAGTAATACCGGCTATGCAGTATGTGGATGCCCCGCTCATTATTTGCGGTGAAGGTAATTTCTACAATGAGGCTATTGCCATCATGAAGGAATACAAACTGGAACATAAGATCACCTTCAAAGGTTATGTGCCTCCGGAAGAGTTAAAACAATATACAGTCAATGCATGGGTTGGTATTACCTTGTTTGAAGACACCAGCCTTAGCAATCGCCTGTCGCTGGCCAATCGCTTTTTCGACTATATGCATAATGGCGTGCCGCAGATATGCAACCGGTACGAAGAGTATGAATATGTAAACAGCGAATTTGAAATAGCCACCCTCATTGCCGACCCAACCCCCGAAAACATTGCAGCAGCACTGAATAAGTTGCTGCATGACGAAACCTATCATAAACAGCTGCAACAAAACTGCCTGCCTGCCCGCGAAAAATATTGCTGGCAGCATGAGGCTAAAACATTACTTGACTTTTACGATAATCTTGCCAAAGCATAAGCTACATATCGTATCGTTTGATGTGCCTTATCCGCCTACTTATGGCGGGGTGATAGATGTGTATTACAAGCTGAAGCATCTGTATGAAGCCGGTGCAGAGATATACCTGCATTGCTTTGAATATGGCCGTGCGCATAGCGAACAGCTACAGCGATATTGTAAAGAGGTTTGGTATTATCCACGCAAAACGGGTATTGCAGGCATCTCACTCAGCAAGCCATACATAATAAACTCCCGCCGCAGCGATCTCTTATTACAAAGGCTTAACGAAATAAATGCACCTATCCTTTTTGAAGGGGTGCATACTACTTATTATATTAACCATCCTTCATTAGCCCATAGGAGAAAAGCCATCCGCAATCATAATGTGGAATGGGATTATTACAGACAATTAGGCAACAAGGAAAGCGAACTGTTTAAGAAAATATTTTTCAGAACAGAGTCAAGGCTACTGAAACGCTATGAAGAACAGCTGAATGCTGCTAATATCTTCCTGCCGCTATCCATATCGGATACAGGCTATTTTGAAAAACTATACCCGAAAGCGGTTACGCAATTCATTGCGCCGTTTCATCCAAATGAAAAAGTGAATAGCAAAACAGGCACAGGCACTTATTGCTTGTATCACGGCAATCTCTCCCACCCGGAAAACATAGAAGCCGCTTTGTTTTTAGCACAACAGGTATTTAATACTATAGATACACCACTCATCATAGCCGGTAGCAATCCTGATGAAAAAATAGTGGCTGCCTGTAGTGCTTTGCATCATTGCGAGTTGGTAGCCAACCCCGACGATGCTATTATGCAGCAACTGATACAAGATGCGCAAATACATGTGCTGCCTACATTTCAGCCCACTGGAATGAAACTGAAACTGCTCTATGCCCTGTTCAATGGCAGGCATGTATTAGTAAACGATTTGATGCTGAACGGCACTGGCCTCAATGACCTTTGCCACATAGCATTGACTGCTCAGGACTTTGTAGCTACCATCAGGAAATTGATGACTACCCCACTAACAGAAAACGACATTACACATCGTAATGCCGCTTTGCTAAAAGACTATAATAACCGGCACAATGCCGAAAAACTACTTACATACCTGCAGGTGTAATTTCTTTTATACCCCCCTGCTCTATACGCACCACACGTGCCGGGTATTTCTGAATGATACCATAATCGTGCGTAGCCATGATAAATGCGGTATGGTTATCGCGGCAGATGTTGAATAAGAGTTGCATGATTTCATCTGTAGTATCCGGATCCAGGTTACCGGTAGGCTCATCGGCAATGATGAGTTTAGGATTGTTCAGCAATGCGCGTGCTATATCTACCCTTTGCTGCTCTCCACCCGACATTTCATGTGGCATTTTAAAACCCTTACCTTTCAGGCCTACTTTATTCAGTACATTTTCTATCTTCTCTTTCATCAGCACTTTGTCTTTCCAATCGGTGGCTGTCAGCACAAATTCAAGATTATCATGCACATTACGGTCTGATAGCAGCCTGAAGTCCTGGAACACGATACCCAGGTTACGGCGCAGCAATGGCACCGTTTTCCATGAAAGGTCTTTCAGGTTAAACCCTGCCACATTCCCTTCTCCTTCTTTCAGGTACAAGTCGCCATACATCGTCTTCAAAAGGCTCGATTTACCGCTACCTGTTTTACCTATCATGTATACAAACTCACCTTTATTTACTTCGAAATTCACATTGCTAAGTATCAGGCTTTTGCCCTGGTAAATGTTTGCATTACGTAAATAAACTATCCTGGTATCGCTCATCTTTATAATAGCCTTTGACAACAAAAATAACGGTAAACTACCGCAAAGCACGAATATAAAAAGATAAAAAGAAATACCCCCGATAAACGGGGGTATTTACTCAGTTTTATGAATACTGTAAGAATTAGCGAACTACTAATTTTTCAGTTTGTACCTGGTTGCCCATTACAACTTGTACAATATAGATGCCTTTTACCTGGATAGATTCTGCAGGTATTTCTATACTATTTACAGCATTGTTCAGTACCTGTTGTGTTTTGTAAACCACTTTACCGGTAATATCTGTAACTACTACGTTAGCAACTGCACCTGTAGTATTCGTTTTCACTACTACAAATGCATTAGCTGTAGTTGGGTTAGGCGTTACAGCGATGGTATTGCCTTTCACCAGTGTGTTCACACCCAGCGGGAATGTACTAACATTGATACGGTCGATATAGTAATCGTTACCCAGTGCCAGGTTAACAGATGTATTGATATCGATAGATGGTTTGTACCTGAAGCGGAAGTACACCCTGCCTGTACGTGCAGCTGTAGGGATGTTAAGGCTCTTCAGGTCCCAATCACCTTCATATTGCGGAGCGTAACGGTTGCTGTATGTACCTTTATTAACCAGGTTGCCCTTTGTAAGATGCGCCATCGGAGTCCATGAACTACCGCAGTTGGTAGAATAAGATATCTCTAATGAATCTTTTATCAAACCGGCATCTGCACTACGGTAAGCGCCTGAATACATAAAGTTCAGATTACAATCTCCGCTGATGTCGCTCAGGTCGAAAGCTGGCGTAAAGAAATCATCCACATCTTTAGACAGGGAAGTTACGGTTTGCCCGTCGATACTTACAGAACCTGCTGCACCAACAAAAAATTCAGGGTACATGCGGGCATCATAGCCACGGTAAACTATACTTGTGTTATCATAATATCCCCTATCTGCCAGCTCCCATTTAAAATTGTTATTATAATAGTTGAATATCGGCCATTTTTCAATGTCGTTACCTTCTTTATTAAACTCTTGGTAAGCGATGCCGGTTTTCACATCTATTTTATAGTTAGGATCTGCTGCATATACATTAGTACGTGTAATAGTAGAATCACCAGAATTATTACCTGTTGCCTTCAATGTTACGGTCATCCATCCCGGTGTTTGTGTTTTTACACTAATACTACCGTTATTAGATGTAGTTGCAGTGTTTGGAGTTGTAGTACCGCTAAATGTCCACTCTATGCTATTGGTAGGAATCGTATCACGCCAGCTCCTGTCTTTAAAGTTGAATAACAAAGTGTCGTTAGCACACAGGAAATAAGATCTTTCCTGAGATACGCCTGCTACTTTTTCAACAGAATAATCCGGAACAGGTTTCAGATCTGGCCTTGCTACGAAGTTTTGCGATGCATCCATTACACCTGTAGCCACCAGGTTACTAAGGGTAGCAAGGTTACTACGGTTACCTACAGTGCTCCTTAAAGCAGCCTCCATCCTGTCTACCTGCATATGCGTGAACATAGAAGGACATTCTGCGTAGTCCATTATATTTTGAACGTTAGTAGTATCAGGAAAGTCAGCAGTCACAGCACCTGAGCCTGCACCATATGTTTTCTGATAACCTGTAGCGCACGTAGTATCATATAATACTACATCTGAATTACAGTTGCCACCGCTTTCAGGGTGTCCGGCACGGCCGCTACCAAAGTGACCCGTAGTAGGCGGTGTATCATCTACATCATCATCACCACATTCCTGGCTTACACCTTTGTTATTATTGCTCCATGGGTGCAACAGGTTCAGGTAGTGACCTATTTCGTGCTCATATGTTTTGTTAGAAAACAGGAAGGTAGAACCACCAATAATACCATCCGTATACGGTTGTGCCGCAGCAGAAGCCGGGAAGGTAGAATAGGCAGCTACCACGCCTGCACTGATACCACGCCCGATAAAGCGTATCAGCCATATATTCAGGTACCTGTTTGGTGCCCACAGGTCAAATTTAGCCTGATCGTCACCACCTTTTGTCAGGTAAGAATGATAACGGGTGATACCTTTTGTAGCGTTACCCATAGGGTCTTTTGTTGCCAGGCGGAACTGTATCTTCGGGTTACCAATGTAAGGAACAAATGGAGCAATAACGTTTGACAGTTCGCTGTTCTCTTTCCTGTAGGTAACGTTCATATTATCGATCCACTGGTAGATATCATTATCAGAGATGTACTCCGTACCGTAATCATGAACTATATGTACAACGATAGGAATATACCTTGTAGGACGAACTGAATCTGCAGTAGGTGTGTACGGATACTGTGTAAGTGCTGCAGTATTGCTGAAATATTTTCTTGCAATCTCCGCCTTAAACTCCTTGTTCAGCAAATCCTGATA